>JAYVVR010000414.1:0-8489 GCA_043786835.1 Armatimonadota bacterium
TCCGCCGACGCCACCAGCCTATCCCCGACCGGGTACACGGGCAACGACGTGGAAAGTATTTTAACAGCCGCGTATATTGACGCCGGCGAAGACTTGGAGTGGGCGGGGCGCTCGGTGATTTTCATTGACGAGATTGACAAAATCGCCCGCAAATCTCAGGCCAATCCGAGCATCACCCGCGACGTCAGCGGCGAGTCGGTTCAGCACGCGCTCTTGAAGCTCGTCGAAGGTACCATGGCCCAGCTGCCGTTAGGGGCATCAGGCCGCAAGCACCCGGACGCGCCGCCTGAATACATTGACACGTCTAAGATTCTCTTTATCGGCGGCGGGGCGTTTGAGGGCTTCCCCGAGATTGTGGCGAAGAAGTTGAAGCGCCAGACCGAGCGGACCATGGGCCTTCGCGCAAACCCATCAGCAATCTCGGGCGACCCGCAGCGCGACTATGAAATCCTCGCCGAAGCCCCTGCCGAAGTCTTGATTGAGAGCTTGATTGAATACGGCTTTGTCCCGGAGTTCGCTGGCCGATTCCCGATTATTGTCCCACTCGCGCCCTTGACCCGCGACCAGATGCGTCTTGCTTTAACGCAGCCGAAGAACTCGGTTATCAAGCAGCAAGTCGAGCTGTTTAGGCGTGACGGCATTGATTTGAAGTTCACAGAAGAAGCGTTAGATGCCATTGTCAACAAAGCCGTCAACATGAAAACCGGCGTCCGTGCCCTGCGGTCACTCGTCAAAAGCATGACCAGCCAGGCCCGGTACGATCTCGCCGGGGACAACAAGACAACAAATGTGGAAGTCGGCCCGGAGACTTTGGACGATCCGCGTAAGTATGTGGCGCATTAGAGAATAACCGGCACTGGAAGTGCCGGTGCATTGCCATATATCATCAAAGACCGGAGGCATTTGATGACAGCTTCTTTGTATCAGGCGGCTCGTAACGGAGACGCGGGCAGCGCAGCGAAACTTTTGAGTCAGGGCACAGATGTCAATGCTCGGGATGAGCAGGGCTGGACGCCGCTTCATTACGCGGCGGCGGCTCTCCATACTCGTCCAGACAGCTGGGATCGCCCGGACCGGATTGCTGTTGCCGGGCTGCTCTTAGACTGGGGAGCCGATCCCAATAGACAGGATAAGCGGGGAAACACGCCGCTGTCACTTGCTTTGAAGTTCCAGTCCTACCGGGCAATGGCTTCGCTGCTGCTGTCTCGCGGTGCCGACCCTAATGGCCTAAAAGATACGGGGGTTTCGCCCCTTCACGCAGCAGCCTACCACGGGGACATCGTCGTTGCTGAACATCTTCTGCTTTACGGAGCGGATGTCAATGCCAAAGACGGAAACGGAGACACAGCGTTGCAAGTCGCTCGCAACAGAGGTTTTCCCGAAGTCGTGTCACTGATTGAACAGAGGGGCTGATGACGCACCAATGCTACACGCCGGGTTCAGGACGCTTAATCCAATTGCCTTCGCGGACTTCGTACTCGATCAGGACATACGCGAGCAAAAGCGCGGCGGCGAGAGACGGCTGTGCAGGAGCGTGGGGCAATGGCTCCAGATAGTAGACATCGGGCGGGTCGCCGTCGCCTCGGATCAGCAGGCAGCGCTGCTTGGTTTCGCGGGTGACACCGACGCCTCCGCGCCAGCCGCGCCCGAGAATATCGAAGCCGCCAAGCCGCGAGTCGCCTTCGGTAAGCCGCGAAAACGCGCCGTTGACTCCTGAACCGGCGGGATAGAACGACGCTGCGGTTTCCGACCCGGACGGGCCGGGCTGAAGCAGGGTGCGGGTCCGGTCACGGCGCATGATGCCCCAGGGCCGGGTTTCGCCCGCCGGGGCAATGCCTTCGCCGAGATGGAGCGACGCCGCAAGTGAGCCGTCAGGCCATGTCGCGGCGTAATACCAGAGGTACCGGCGGGGCGGCACAATGACGCCAAGCCGGGTTGCCCCGGTCGCGTTGATCGGCTTTGCCCGGATAGTCAGCAGTTGATTGAGCGGCGCAAAAATGTCCATAACTAAACCGTCAGTGTCGGGTTGACTTTCGCTCCTGTTTGCCTTTATAATACAGCAGAATACCACAGATTTCGGTCATAGGAGACAGCACACTTGGAACAAACATTTCTCATGGTCAAGCCCGACGGTGTCCGGCGGCAGCTCATCGGCGAGATTATCCGTCGATTCGAAGCCAAAGGCTTCACGCTCGTCAAGCTGCAAATGGTCACGCCGACCCGCGAGCAGGCCGAGGCGCATTACGAGGTTCACCGGGGCAAGCCCTTCTTCGAAGGCGTTGTCAGCTTTATCGCATCCGGCCCGGTTGTCGCGATGGTCTGGGAAGGCGACGATGTGGTTGCGCTGGCCCGCAAGATGATGGGAGCCACCAAGCCCACTGATTCGCTGCCGGGCACAGTTCGGGGTGACTACGCGAACACGATTGAGCAGAATTTGATTCACGGCTCAGATTCGGTCGAGAACGCGCAGATGGAAATCGGCATCTGGTTTGGTTCCTAGGGTCAACGGAGCGACGGCGTTTACGCCGTCGCTCTGCATATCATCTCCGCTCCGCCCCTGCCCTCTCCCGCAGCAATTCCGACACTGCCGCAACTTCGGCATCTACTTCGGCGTCCATCAGCGTTCGGTCCGCCGCGCGGAATGTAAAGCGCAGTGCTACACTCTTTTTGCCGGCCTCGATGCGCTCCCCTGAATAAATGCTTTGCAGACTGATGGCCTCAGTCAGCGCCGGGCTGACTGCCTCCCATGCCGCCGTTTCCAGCAGGCCATATGGGGTTTGCAGATCAACTACCACAGCCAAATCACGAGAGGTAGCGGGGAAACGCGGAAGCGGCGTATAGTGCAGGGCTGGGTCGGCCTGCGCCAGCAAAGCATCGGCGTCCAGCTCAAAGACGGCCACGCGGCCTGTCGTTGCAGGAACATCCAAGTGTTCTTTGATCGCATCCGGGTCCGCTTCGGCGACAAAGCCGAGCGCCTGACCCGAAAGCGAGACCGACGCGCAGCGGCCGGGGTGCATCTGCGAACGCGAGGCGGCGGTAAATGCCAGCGGCGGCAGGTGCAGGGCGGCTGCCAGCGCTTCAATCAAGCCCTTAGCGGCGAAAAAGTCTGCCGAGCCGCCGGCGAGCACTGCCGCGATCCGGCGCGGCTCTTTATACTCGCCAGGCCGATTTCCCAATTGAAAGACTTTGCCGACTTCAAACAAGCGCACGTCGGCCTGCCGCTGACGCAAGTTTCGGACAAGTGCGTCCAGCAGGTTCGGAACCAGCGATTGGCGCAGGCCTGAAAGCTCCGCGGACAGTGCTTGACGGATCTGCACCCGCTGCTCTGCCGCGTTCGGGTCATCGAACGGCGACGGCGGAGCGAGCGTGTGTGTCATCGCTTCCGAAAGCCCGAGGCCAATCAGAAGCTCGCGCAGGCGGGCCGCAAACTGCCCCTGCGGCGCGTCTCCGCCGCCAATGCCCCGTGCAGGCGGCAGTGTTTCAGGGAGTGTCGCATAGCCGACCATACGCCCAACTTCTTCAATCAGGTCGATTTCTTTGACCAGATCAGGCCGGAACGTCGGCACTGTCACCGACAGCGGCAGCGGCGGCGTAGCAGCATTGACAGCCAGCCCGAGACGCCGCAGGCTGCCGGCGATAGTCGCGTCATCAAGCTGCGTTCCGAGAATGGCATTCGTCCGAGCCGGGCGCAAAGCAATCACGTGCTCGGGCACGGGGTTTGGATACAAGTCTATCCGACCCAATACCACTTCGCCGCCCGCCAGCTCGGCAAGCAAATCGCAGGCCCGCTCCAGTGCGACCGGCGCGAGGGCCGGGTCCACAAACCGCTCGTACCGGTAGGACGCTTCGGTCATTAGCCCTAGTGCTTTCGCCGTGCGCCGGACGGTGCCGGGATCAAAATGCGCAGACTCTAAAAAGACATGCTTTGTCGTATCTGAGACTTCCGTTTCGCCGCCGCCCATAATCCCCGCAGCTGCAACCGGCTTGGTTTGGCCCGCAATCACCAGCATTTCCGGCGTCAGCAAACGCTCCACACCATCGAGAGTCCTAATCGCTTCACCGTCTCTCGCGAGCCGCACGACAATTTGGCCATCGGGCAGGGATGCATAGTCAAACGCATGGAGCGGCTGCCCCATCTCCAGCATGACATAATTCGTGACATCTACCACAATATTCAAAGGCCGCATTCCCGCCGCCGTCAGCCGCTTTTGCATCCAATCGGGCGTGGGCTTGAAAACAATGTTTCGGATCAGCTTCCCGGTATAGCGCGGGCAGAGCTTCGGCTCTTCCACCCGGACCCCGACCCAGCGCTTGATGTCCGCGCTTTCGTCAGGCAGGGGCGCAGGCTGCCGGCTCAGGGGAATGTCAAGCGCCGCTGACGCTTCCCGTGCCGTTCCCAGCACCGAAACCCAGTCGCCCCGGTTCGGCGTGACCTTCGTGTGGAAGACCGGCCCATCGTCCGAATCGGTCGTTTCTTCCACTTCCAGCCCCGCCATCGTCAGCGCCGCCGCCAGGGCGTCATCTGAGAGGGACGTATCCACAAATTCGCGCAGCCATTCAATCGGTAGTTTCATAGATTCTTATCATTATCGAAGGTAATTCAGCGCGCTCGGCAGGGCTTCCAGCACCCGCAGGAGATTAGAGATTGCCTTTGACGGTAAGACCTCCCCTTTTTCGTATTTGTTGAACGCACTTGGTCCGCCGCCCAGAAGCTGCCCGGCGACTTGCTGGTTCAACCCTAATTTTTTGCGGATACGCCGAACGTCAGTCGGCAAAACTAGGTTTTCTGCTTTCGCTTTCAGCAAATTGAGCTGCCGGTCCGATGTGTCCATATCTTTCGCAGTAACTATACCCTCGCCGCAGGTGCAGTACCATCCCGGCATCTCGAAAGTCGAAGACAGCCCTTTATAGTGAATTGTCATCGGCTTTGTGCCTCGTGTCATTGCCGAGCCGCATTCGTGGCAGATTTGCTCGACATCCGTTTTCTCAGCCATTGTCTTTTTCCTTAAAGGAGAGCAACTTGAACAGGGTTACAGTATCCGCCGTGAACTTGACATACAAAACGCCGACCGCCGAAGGCACATGGTAAACATCCTGCCAGACCTTGTAATCTGTGTTGGATGTCATAGACTTGTAAAACTGGGTCGGGCGCATCGTTTGCAGCGTATCTACAATTTCCGGTTTTCCGAAGCCGAGGTTAGCAGCATCGTTCGATGCCGTAAACGTCATCCTCAGTGATTCCACCGTTGAAAAGGCCGCTTTGAATGCCTCCAAGTCGTAGGTCGGCCTTTTCTTTTGCGTCATTTTATGCTCTCCACTGATTATACCACCTTAAAGGTAGTTTCTGAGAGCGTTAGACCGGCAACATTTTGTACTAGGACGGGAGGTAAGATGTACTTCAACGAGGTTATGACGCTTCAAGCCGGGTCAGCACTTCTTGCAGGTGTTGCATACTTTTGCGTGTCTCGGCTCGTATTATTTCCGAGTGGCTGTCAATCTCGACTATCTCTGCATGGAGCTTTTCCAGCCGAACGAACATGATGTCAATCGCCGATTCATATTCTGCATCTGTTTTCAGATCAAGGTCAAGATTATGAGTTGTTGCCGTGATAATGTCTCCGTAAGTAGTTTCCAGACCATCAGAACTTGTCAGCGGAATGCGTAGGAATGAATTCCTACGCCGTCACAATTACGGCTATTGTGCCACTTGTCAGGTATCAACCGTGATTTCCGAGTAGCCTGTTTGTTCGCCAAAAAGCCAAATTATTGCCCTGTGCCGTTCCAGCGTAATTGACAACACTTCCTGCAACCGTTCTTGCGTCGCCTGGTCAATCGGGTTACCATCAATGACGAGATCGTTTTGAGCAGTTAAGTCCGCGAAAGCAAGCCCCAAAGAGTCAAGCCATGATTTCTCAATCCAGACAGTAAAGTCGTTAGGAACTTTATTGCGAGCATACTGCCTGAGTCGGGCATGAATGGCATAAAGTAGTTCGCGGGAGGCTTCAAGTTCGCTGGGACTACGGAGTTTGGCAGCCGCGACGACTTCTGTCGCTTTTCTGTCCAAGAACCACACAGCATCAGCCACAGCGTAGATGTCAACCTGCTCGTCATGCTTAGGAAAACCAATCAGGTTCAATGCCCATGCCAAGACTGCAATTCCCTCGGCATGCCAGCCGGAACGAAGCACCACTCCGGTCTCTAGGGTGCCAAGAGGGGCGCAGAGCATTGCTGCCTCGCTTTGTTCTGCTTCCTGCCAAAGATCGAGTGCGGCTAGCCAATCCAGTACCCGCAGATGGACAGCTTTTGCATCAGGTTCTGCGGCATCGCTTTCGAGAGAACACCGACAGACGACTGCGGACAGAACAAGAGAGCGTCGCGCTGTCTGCGCGGCTGTTCTCGGAACGTAACTTTTTGCGCCGTCTACATCTTCGTCATCCATAATAGGCAAACAATGCTACAAACCTACCGGCAAATTCGTCTGCGGGTCAATCTCGCCGGCAAACTGCTCGCCGTAGTAGGACGCGACAACAGTGATTTGGCCGATGATGTGCACGTTAAACTCTTCCAGTTTTTCTGCCGGGACCCACAATTCGGTGTGCTGCTGCCCGCCGACGATTTGGACCGGGAACTCCTGTAAGTAGTCGGCATCCACGTCGAACTTTGTGACGAAGCCGGCGAAGCTGTTGCGCTTGGTGTTCCAGTCGCGGGCGATCTGTTCGGCGTACTCAAAGTTCATCACAGGGTAGAAGATCGGCTGGTCAACAAGGCGCGGCGGGAAGGCGCGGTAGTCTGCGTCAGCGATGAGTCTTAGTTCGTGAGCGCCGACGGGCCGAAAGAGCGTGGTGATTTTGTTTTGCATGGCAGGATTAGGAAGCAGCGCGGCGCGGATTTCTTCAATGATACTGTAGACGTTTTCCGCGTCATCAATACACGCGAACGACATGAGGTTTTGGCCTGCTAGCGAAAACTTCATATGGATCGTTCCAACGCCGTCCGAATGCCTGTCCAGGCTTATCTTGTTGAGACGAGCTAGGGGGAGCCGCGTGAATCTTTCGGCGTCCTCCGTTGGACAATCAGAAATAACTCGCTGATCCGTGACTGCGTACCACCAATAAGGCACGAAGCGACTTCTAGGCCAAATGCAACTGATGAACAAGAAAAGGCACCCGACCACAAACAAAGTCGTGGTTCTCATGCCAAACCCGTAAGTAGCCCAACAAACAAGCCCGAAAATCCATAAAAACAAAGCGCAGCAGAAAAGAAAACGCTTCTCTGATCTTATTCCAAAAGTGGAGTACACTTCTGGGTTTGGCTGGCCGGTCCACAACAGCAGTTCGTCGGGTTTTAACTCGGCAAGCAGTGGATTGAGCGGTTCGTCAGCAGCCATTGGACCCTTTTTGGTGAATTGTTGCGCGTTGCCCGGATTAGAAATCCGGGTCTTTTAAAGGGCGATTGTCCACCTTCGTGGACATAAGAGCCGTCACGGGTGATTTTCTTATGTCTGCCTCAGACAATCGCACTTCAAAAGCCCTGGAATTCATTCCGGGGAGCGTCAAAAGCCATCCCCCATATTCCACTTTTAGAATTGGCGGAGGAAACGGAGGTCGTTTTCGGTGAAGAGGCGGATGTCGTCAATGCCGTATTTTGCCATCGGCATCCGGTCTATGCCCAGCCCCCACGCAAATCCCGTGTAACGCTCGGAGTCAATGCCCTGCGCTTCTAGAATGTTGGGGTGGACCATGCCCGCGCCGCCCAATTCCAGCCAGCCGGTACCCCAGCGAATGGCGACTTCGACGCCCGGCTCGACGAACGGGAAGAAGTCGGGGCGGAACCTAATCTCGACGTCGCCGAAGAGCTGTTTAACCAAATACGCGAACGTGCCTTTGAGGTCGGCGAGTGTCAGACCCTCGTCCACGGCCAGAATGTCTACCTGGTGGAACGTGTGCGAGTGCGTGGCGTCAACGGCTTCGTAGCGGTAGCATTTGCCGATGGTGGCGGCCCGGATCGGCGGCTTCTGGCTGCCCATGACGTGCGCCTGGAACGCCGTGGTTTGAGTGCGAAGCAGGTGGGTCGGGTCAATGTAAAACGACATCTGCTCGTCAAACGCCGGATGGTCGGGGGGATAATTGAGGGTCTCGAAGTTGTAGTGATAGTCTTCGATGTCAGGCCACTCTTGAAACGAGAAGCCGAGGCCAATCAACGCATTCTTGACGGATTGCATCTGGCGCGTAATCGGGTGCTGCGTACCGAGGGGAAAGACTGCGCCGGGAAGCGTGACATCGATGGCGTCGGAGGCCAAACGAACCTGACGCTCCTGCGCGGCCAGCCTGAGACGCTTCTCAGACAGCAGGATTGTCAGATCGTCTTTGCGGGCGTTGACTGCCGCGCCGAATTGCGGCTTTTCGTCCGGTGGCAGAGTGCCGACGAGGCGCAAAAGACCCGTTAATTGGCCTTTGCGCCCCAAATACGATGTTTCGACGGCATCCAAA
>JAYVVR010000415.1:0-8476 GCA_043786835.1 Armatimonadota bacterium
CGGCCTTCGAGCAGAACCGAGCCGGCAGACGGGTCTTGGAGGCCGCATACTGTTCGCAGCAGTGTCGTCTTGCCCGCGCCTGACGGTCCCGTCACCGCGACAAGATCACCCGGAAAGAGTGCAAACGAGATCTCGGAATGCAGTGCTTTCCCCCCGGCAACGATTGAGAGTACACGCGCTTCCAGCAGGGGCGTTGGTGTCGAAAGCATAGGACCATTATAACACAAAAGCCCCGGCCCCGCACGAACAGAGTCGCGAGAGCTGGAGACATAAAAGGGACGGCGAACAGGACAAGAAGGGCGAACACAAAGTTCGCCCTCTGAAATTATGTTCGCCCTCTGGAATTGTGTTCATCCTTCTTGCCAGTTAAGCCGACGCTTTGTGCTGTCGGTAGTCTTCAATATGCTGATACACGTCGTCCGGGAAACTCAAGTCCTGGTAGACGTTACCGGCATCGGGATCGTCCGGGTTCGGGATAATCGGGAAGTTCTGCTGCGCTTGATACTCTAAAATCTTGTGGCGGCTTAGCGGGTTGTAGCCATGGTCTTTCACCTGCGTATACAAAGACCGGGCCTCTGTTTCGCCGAAATCTTTGTCTTTCGCCAGCTCCGCCACAACTTCCTCTTCGGTCAAGAAGTGCCGGGCGACCAGCGTAAAGACCAGACGCCCGTAATGGCCGATGTCTTTTTTATGGTCTAATGCATCCAGCAGATGCGCCATCATCACGTCTTTTTTCAAGTCTCCCAGTGCTATACAAAAGTCTCGCTTCCGTCAAATAGGATAGAAAGAATCTTTCCAGAACACCCGAAAACAAAACCTATGTTTGGACAGGGCAGCACTCAAAACGATAAGAAACTCTGCGTTCGCCAATCTCTCGTCCGCAGGACGATTTTAATAGCGAGTGAAGTTTACTTCCTCGCCCGCCTGCTATTTACAATCGTGTTTGGAGTTCTTGTGCCCGCCGCACCCATTCCGAGTGCGGGTATTTTCGCAGGAACTCCGCCAGCACCGCATTGGCCTGAGCCGGATCACGCCCCCGTAAAATCTGACCGAGCTTTAAACGGGCCATTTCATCCTCCGGCGCATCTGGTGTTTCTTCAATCAGCGCCGCCAGCAGAGCCGCCGCATTTGCCGTGTCGCCCTGAGTTTCTAAGACCCCCGCCAGGCGCAGCCGCTCCCGCGCGGCGAGCGCCAGCGGCAGGCCCAGCGCCGACGCTTCCGACACGCGCTTTGCCGCGAGCAGCGGCTGATTTTGCCGAAGCAGCTCCCGCAGCGCCCCAAGCAGCTCGCGGGCGGCCTCACCGTGGTCCTGCACTGCTAAGAGATGCGCCATTTCAGCCCGCACGACCCCGTTGTCCGGGTCACGCCCCAGAAATGCCCGGTATTTCCGGATCGCAAGGTCAAGCGTTTCATGACCGTGCGCCGCCGCCGACCGGGCATCCTGTAACAAGTAATCCTGGCGGCCATCGCGCAAAAGACCCGTCAGCTCTGCCGCTACCAGGCCGAACACAAAGCCGCCGATATGCGCCCAGTACGCAGTCCCACCCGACTTCGGGTTCAGCAGAAACAGAACTCCCCCACCGACGCTCTGCAAAATCCAGAGGCCCAGTCCGGCTACCGCCGGCACATCAAGCTGACTCCAGCTCGACCCGAAGAGGATGCCAGGCAGCCAAAACAGCTTAATCTGTGCCCGGTGAAACCGGATGGCGAACGGCGCCAAGATCGCCGAAATCGCGCCTGAAGCCCCGACCAGCGGCACCACCACTTTCGGCGCAAACAACAGCACAATCGCCATGTGCAGCAGCCCCGCCGCAATACCGCCGCCGATATAGAGGGCCAAAAACGCTTCCCACCCGAGGGCTTCTTCGACATGCGGCCCGAACAGCCATAAAAAGACCATGTTCCAGAACAAATGGCCTAAGCTGACGTGAATAAAAATGCCGGTCAGGAGTGCGATAAAATGCGGGTGGTTGGGAACCAGGCCCCAGCGGGCGTAAGTCAGCGGCCCGGTAAAGCAGTAGGCGACGACATTCAGCGCAATCAGCGAATAGCTGACCCAGGGAATGCGCCGCCCGCGCCGGTCTGTGCTGTAGGGCAGCGGCAGCAGGAGTGTCAGCAGGAGTAGCCAGTAAGGGGAAAGGGTCATGGTGGGTTACGGAAGAAAAGTGCTGGGCGTCATCAACAAGGGCATAAATGCCCTCGCACATATTGGACACCTTCTTTCCCTCATTTATTACACTGACACCGGCACACGCTGCCCGGTTGCCGACGACTCAATCGCGGCAAAGACCATCGCGAGGCTCTTGATGTTGTCGTGACACTCGCCCATCGGCGTTTGGCCCATTTGCAGCGCGTTCAAAAACTCGGCCAGCGATCCAGCAATGCCGCCGGGCGCATCATGCCGAACGCTGCCTTCCACCATATCCGCCTCGCGCGTGAAGCCTTCCGCGCTGCGCACGACTCCAGCTGACGGCGGGGTCCCCGTACCGTCCCAAACCGCGGTGCCACGCGGGCCGACCCCGCGCCATTCGGCTTCCCAGCTTGTATCCTTGCCCTCGCTGCTCCACGATCCCCGGTAGGTGTAGCGCAGCCCGCCGGTCATCTCAAACAGGGCAGTCGCGCTCGATGCCCCTTTGTACCAGCTCCATTCGGGATTGAACTCTTCGCAGTAGACCGAGACCGGGTCGGCCCCAGAGACGTAGCGGGCGGCGTCAAACGTATGAATTGCCATGTCCAGCAAGAGAACGCTTGCCATTTCGTCGCGGAAGCCGCCGAAGTGAGCGCCGATATAAAAGTCCGAATTCAAAATGCCGAGCGGCCCAATCTGCTCGACCACAAGCTGCCGAAGCGCGTGAAGCCGGGCATCATAACGGCGGCTCTGGCTGACCATGTACAGCTTATTGGCTTTCTCGGACGCCGCGACCATTTCCCGCGCTTCGGCCATGCTTGCCGCCATCGGCTTCTCGCCCAGCACCGGCACCCCGGCGGCCAGGGCTTGCAGCGTCACGCCGTGATGGGCTTCGGGGACCGTCACATCTACAACGAAATCCGGCTTGATTTCCGCCAGCGCTTTGCCGAAGTCTTCGCCCGTATATGACACGGAGACTTCCAGCGTGTCTGCCGCCGCCGCCGCCGCGCCGGGCCGCAGGTCCACCCAGCCGGCGATTTCGATGTTCGGGTTATCTTTAAGATTGCGCCCCCATGTCTGTCCCATGCCGCCTGCGCCGACGAGAAGTGCTTTAAATGTTGTCATGATAGCCGATTATACCGCAGAAGTGCCCCTAATCCCATTTACTTAGCTTCTCGCGTGTTGCCTGTGTCCAGCGCCGGAACGCAGCGCCGCGCTTCTCGAAGTAAAGCGCACTGCCGAGAATCAAAAGCCCGAAGCCGGTCGCATAAAAGGCCCAGTGAATATGGCCGCCGACACCCTGCGCTTCGTGGAGGAGCAGCGCGACCAGGAACACAAACCCGGTCCCGACAAAGATCTTAACGCGGCCTGTAATCCCGTAAAAGACGGCGGCGACACATTCGGACAGCAGCAGAACCGAATGCACAGGCGGCGATGCTGCCGGCCAGGCGGCGGCAAAAGTTGGCGTCAGTGTCAGCAGCAGACCGACGAGAAAGTATCCCGGCGTGTTCCGGCCCGCCCGGTGCCGCGCCCATAGCCCCAGGCCCAGCACATACAGTCCGGCGGGGATTAAATAGAAGTCTGTGTTCAGCACATCGGGCGCTCCGAGAGGCTTCACAAGAAACGCGAAATACGCAATAAACGCGCCCAGCCAGACGCATATTCGGCGGTGTAGCTTATCGGCTTCGGTTACGGGCTGAGCCACCAGCGGCGGTACAGCTTCCATTCGGACTCCTGCGTTGTGTAGTCGGCAAACGGCGCAACCCCTGCCACCACTTGCGGCGTGGCGTTTCCAGTTCCAGCGGGGAGAACACTTCACGAAGTGGTGTACCAGACGCGTACGAATTGGTACAGCTCTCTTGAAGAATAGGCGGATGCGGTGCCATCACCCAATTTAGCAGCATTGCTTTGCAGCACCTCTTGGTTCCATAGACCGGGCAGCACCACAGTTTCGATGCTGACAACGGTGACTGCCTGCATTTTGATCCAAGCACCTGCGGCGTCAACTGCGTCTTGAAATGTTTCGTAGAGCGGCGGCTTAATAAAGCCTTGTTTCCGCAGTCGTTTCGGCGCAAAGTCTTTGTAAGCAATCATGGTATTGACTGTGACACGAAAGCGGGCCGGAAGTTGCAGGACTCCCCCCAGCCCCCAATAATGGGGGAGCGGTACGGAGCAGAGGGCGCGGCAGGCAGCGCCCCTACATAATCTGGCTCCCCCATTATTGGGGGCTGGGGGGAGTCCTAACTCAGCGGCGCAGGCGCGTTCGGCGGCGCGTCGTAGTTGTCTACAGTCCAGTCGTCGAAGGAGGCAGACGTGTTGCCCTGCGCCCAGAGGCCGACACTGCCCGACGTATTGTTCGGCAGGGTGACGGAAATACGCTTCTGCCTGTCTATCCAGCCGCGTGCCTGACCATCGCGAACTAACAGGCGCAGGGTATGCCAACCAGGCGTGAGCGGAGTGGGTACAGCCGGAGGCGGGGGCTGGACAATCGTTGTCTGCTGCAACGTCGTATGAACGAGGCCGGCAATTTGGATCAGCGCGAGATCGCCCAGATTTTGGTTGCAGCGCAGGACCGTGTATTGATTGGACGCCGTGTAGCCGAAGACGATCCCGGCGGCGGGGCTGACTTTCCCCGTGTCTATCCGAAACCGGACCCGGACGTCGAAGTTCCGGCCCTTGTCGGCTTTGTCAAGCAGAACAGCAAAGCGGTCGGCGGGGAAACTCGGACCGGAGAGACGGGCGACTAGGCTGCCGGTGTCAGGCTTAACGACGCAAAGCGGCGCGGGGCCAGGGGTGCCGGAACCAACCGGGGAAAGGCCCGCAAGGCCGCCGTTCTCGAAATTGAAGACGCGGGACGACGCCGGCGACGCAGTCCAGACGTCAAGCGTATCGGTCGCCCACGGGTCGTTGGTGTGCTTCCCAAGGCCGCTATTTTGTTTCGGCGCGAAGGTCGCAAGATACTCAACAATCTGTGCGGCCTGGGGGGGCGTGATTTCGTCGGACGCATGATACTTGGTTAGCATGGTGCTGACTGTGCGCGACCATTCGGCCCGCGAGTAGCCTTTTTCGGCGGGGTTCGGCAGGTTGTGGCACGCCGAGCATTTCTCGGCGTAAAGCGTTTTGACCTGAGACAGATCGCTTTTCGGCGCATCGGCAGCAGCAGGCTGAGTGGGCGCAACAAAGGTGGCAAGAGTCACCGCGGCGGCGGCAAGCAGCGACGCCAGCACTACGGCAGCCATTCGCAGGGTTTTCGGAGAAGTCAGCATAATTTATTGTTCCATAGATCGGCTCAAAATTAGGCAGCCAGCAGTCAAGACGCCGAACGGGCCGCTATTGTTCAGTGGCGGTTTGCTTGACTCTCAGGCCGGTTCGCTGTTATAATTTCGCGTTGTCATTCCCATTCTCCGTTCTACTTTGCGAGGTTACTTTGATTGGATACTGTGTGCGCTGCCGCGCGAAACAAGAAATGCTGTCCGCGACCCGGACACTCATGAAGAACGGACGCCGGGCGATGCTCGGGGTCTGCGCCTGCTGCGGGACAAAAATGTCGGTCGCCGGCAAGTGGGACGACGATCCGCAGGTACCAACAGACAGCAAAAGTAGTTCCAAGCCCTCCTCAGTATCTGTGTAGAGTGCTTCGTGCGGCAGACGGTCTTCGAGAGGCAAACAAATATGTGGTTTTTCCTAGTCATCTGCGGAGTCTTTATTGTTGGTATACCTGCACTTTGGCTTTGGATCTGGCGCGGCAAATTCCTGCATAAACAAACACATCTTGGAACTCATCGTGAGCAAGTGGCTCGGTCAGTAAAAAACATGGTTCCAGTTTGGCTGTTAATGGTGCTGATTGAGGCCGACACCGTGATCCACATGAACTCGGTTTCGCATGACTTTCGCCTTGTCTGGCTTGGGTTCTTCACCGCATCCCTGCTTTTCGCGGTTGGGCTTGTCGCGGTTAATTTTGTTGCGCTCGTTCGAGAAGAGCAGGAAAAACGGCGTATTCGAGCTTTGCGTTAAAGCCATGTCGTGTAGGAACCGTGCGTTTCAACACATGGTTCCTAGCGCACAGCTCCTCATAATCTCCTAAAAAGAGCACGGGATAGCCCCTTGCTCTTTTTTTGCATTTTCAGGTACACTGCAGTTAATATTTAACCCCGGTTAAAAAATAAGTTGCTTTATTATCGTCCATGAGGATGCCATGCGAACCGCTGCTGTCGAAGATTACGCGAAGACCATCTATAAGCTGCAAACCCAGACCGATACGGTCTCCACGTCGGCCCTAGCCGAGCGCACCGGGACAACCGCCGCCGCCGTCACCAAAATGCTGAAGCATTTGGACGAGATGCAGCTTGTCGCGTATACCCCCTATCACGGGGTTCGTCTGACTCCGATGGGTGAGAAGATCGCGCTTGAAGTCATCCGGCATCACCGATTATTAGAGCTTTATCTCGCACAGGCCATGGGCTACTCCTGGGACGAGGTGGACGCCGAAGCGGAAAAGCTCGAGCATGTCATCTCTGAAGAGTTCGAGGCCCGGATTGACGCCCTGCTCGGCCATCCTCGCGCCTGCCCCCACGGCGACCCGATCCCAACTCCCGACGGCACACTGATTGAAGAGCATCTGCGAACGCTCGGTGAATGCAGTCCCGGCGAAACAGTCACAGTCGCGCGGGTGAAAGATACAAACGCCGCCGTGCTGCGGGCGCTCTCGGCGCGGGTCATTAAACTGCATACAGTTGTGACGGTGCTGGACCGGGACACGATTGACGATTTGCTGACGGTAAAAATCGGCGAAGCCGAGTATCTGCTTGGGCCGTCCCTTGCTGGCAGCGTCTTTGTGCAGGCGCACCCTTTAGAAAGCCAGCAGCCTTAGTTATGGAAACAGCTGAAGAAGTAACTTCGCCAGATATCGGATGGCGGGAGCCGGTCAAACGCCCGAGCCTGCCAGAAGTCTTTCAATCCGTCGTCGTCCCGAAGAACGCAACAACGTGGCGGCGGTTTCTGGCCTTCTTTGGGCCGGGTTATTTAATCGCCGTCGGCTATATGGACCCCGGCAACTGGGCGACGGACATCAGCGGCGGCTCCGTTTACTCGTACCGACTGCTGTCTGTGATCTTGATGGCGAACTTCACGGCGATCTTTTTGCAGGCGCTGGCCGCGAAGCTCGGGATTGTGGCGCAAAGGGACCTTGCCCAAGCCTGCCGGGACGCATACTCCAAACCCATCTCAATCTTCTTATGGCTCTCAGCGGAAATCGGGATTGTGGCCTGTGATGTCGCGGAAGTGATCGGCGCGGGCATCGCGCTCAATCTGCTGTTCCATATCCCCTTGATTATCGGCTGCGGGCTGACCGCGCTGGACGTGCTGGTCGTGTTGTTCTTGCAGGGCAAAGGCTTCCGGTATGTCGAGGCGCTAGTGATTGCTTTGATTGGCACGATGATGGTCATTTTCACGCTGGAAATGATCTATGCTCGCCCCGACTGGTTCGGAGTTTTGGCTGGGTTCGTGCCTCATGCCGAGATTATCAAAGACCCGAAAATGCTGTATATCGCGCTCGGCATTCTCGGTGCGACGGTCATGCCGCACAATTTGTATCTGCATTCGTCCATTGTCCAGACGCGGAGCTTCGGCACGGGCGACACCGAGAAAAAGGGGGCTATTCAGAGCGCCTATCTCGACTCGACGGTCGCGCTCATGCTGGCGCTGTTTGTGAACGCCGCCATTTTGATACTCGCGGCGGCCGTCTTTTACAAGAGCGGCCATTACGAGATCGGCGACATTCAGGGCGCGTACAAACTGCTGACGCCGCTGATGGGGGTGGGGATTGCGACCCCGCTGTTTGCGATTGCGCTGCTGGCGTCGGGCCAGAACTCAACGCTGACAGGCACAATGGCCGGCCAGATCATTCTCGAAGGCTTTACAGACTTCCAAATTCCCGCATGGGTGCGGCGCCTCATTTCACGGCTGCTTGCGATTGTACCGACATTGATTATTGTCGGCATCTACGGCATGGCCGGTACTGGCAAGCTCCTTATTTTCAGCCAGGTCGTGCTGTCCATCCAGCTCTCATTTGCCGTCATTCCCCTGATTCAATTTACCAGCGACAAAGTCAAAATGGGCCGCTTTGTGAATGGCTGGGCCACCCGCGTAGCCGGATGGACACTTGCCGTCATCATCTTCGGCCTGAACAGTTACCTGGTGTATACGACGCTGAAACATTAGGACCCCTCCCTCTCGTTCCAGGCACTTGCGGCACCCCGCGTTAAGAACCCCTCCGTTAAGAACCCCTCCCGCTCGTACCTCGCTCCCTCCCCTGTTAGGGAAGGGCTAGAGAATAATTAGGAGTGGGCT
>JAYVVR010000416.1:0-8463 GCA_043786835.1 Armatimonadota bacterium
GACGAGATGTACGCCTCCGGGGTTCCCAAAAAAATAAATCGAAAAAATCGAAAACAGTGGAACTTTTGATCCGCCCGCAACGCTGTAATTTCTGAAATAAACACCAGGAGGCTTCATTCCATGAAGTTAGTCAGCCAGATCCTCGCCGTCGCCGCCGTCGCGTCTTTCGTCGTTCCTGCCTTCGCGCAGGCTCCCACCATGGGTAAGCCCATGATGAACAAACCCATGATGAAGAAACCCATGATGCATGGCAAGAAGCCCATGATGAAGAAACCCATGATGCATGGTAAAAAGATGACGAAACCAGGCATGATGAAGTCCGGTATGAAGCCCGGTATGATGAAACCGGGCATGAAGCCGATGGCTAAGCCCGCCATGTAGTTTCGCTTTTTGCGAAGAACAAAAAGTGTTCCGTCAGAATATCTGACGGAACACTTTTTTGCGTTCAATCTGCCTAAGCTATTTGCGGCGGCGGACGATAACTTGCTCAGTTGCTTCCCGCGCAATCTGGGTCGCTCTCAGGCCATCATAGCCGGTCGGCAGGTCAGCCCGGTCTCCCGTCTCTAACGCTTTGCCCCAGGCCGCGTACAGGCCCTCGAAGTTCTTCTCGCTCGACCCCGGCAGCCGGTGCGTTCCGTGCTTCGTGCGGACCTCGAACACCCATCCGTCCCGGTCGTAGCGGATGACGCCTTCAGTGCCGATTAAATGATACGAGAAGTGCGAGCGCGGGTCTTTCACCGTATGACCATAGGTAAAGCTCATTTCGACCATTGTGTGCGCCCGGTTTTCGTGGTCCATATGCAGCCACACATGGTCCGGCGCGGCGTAATCTTCCACCCACGCGCCCATCGCCTGATACTCGGCGACTTCGGAGTTTAGCCACCACCGAGCGAGGTCTATCTGATGCACCCCGCAGTCCACCATCGGGCCGCCCTCAATCATGCGCCCGTGAAAGTAGGGGTTCGTGACGATGTCCCCGGCGGACGTCACCCGGTCCCGCCCGTGCAGGTTCCAGATATAAACTAATCGCAGAGAGCGAACTTCGCCGATGGCTCCGGTCTCGACTAGCTTTTTAATGTTTTGCGCGACCCCGCTATAGCGGTAGCAAAAGCCCGCCGCCAGCATCAGCCCGGCGTCGTCCATCGTCTTAATCATCACAGCGGCATCGTCGTCGGTCATCGCCAGCGGTTTTTCGCACAACACGGGAAAGCCATAGTGCGCCGCTTCCTGCACGTTCAAGAGGTGTGCGGGCGCGGCGGACGCAACGACAACCGCGTCAATGCCTGACTCAAAGAACATCGAACTGACTGTATAGCCATGCGGGATGCCGTACTTATGCTGCAATCCGTAGGCGTGTTCCGGATTTGGGTCATAGACCGCCCACGCTTCCAGTCCCTGCGTCGCGAGAATAGCCGGAATATGCCCGAACTCAGCAATCATCCCGCAGCCCATCACACCGATTTTCTTCATAAACTCAGTTCTTCGCTAATTTGTTGTCCTAAAAAACCCAGGCTTCGTCGCGCCTTGCTTCCGGGCTAGGATCGTTAGTATCAGCATGATCGGCAACATAGTCGCATTCTATATAATGGCGATTTATGACTCTAATCTGCATGTCCCGCAGACACTCTTGACGGGAAAGCGGCCTCACCAAAAGCAGGCCTGGGAGCAGCGGCATTTCCTGCTGCACGATTACCTCGCCGTTATCCCATGCACCGCAGTCCTCAAAGTAAGTTACTATTTCTGATGACCCGATTCGCACGCTGGACTGACGGGTATATCTCAATATCGTCAAGTTCATTCCGACAAAAGCACTCACAGGCAGACTCAGCAGGATCAAAGGAACGGCACCGATCAATGTCCACCTTCTTTTTTGGCTGCGCGGCAGAAAGCCGAGAAGGATCAGACACACGACCGGGAACCAAAGCGCAACGAGTTTCGCGAGAATGTCTGCTCCGTTGTTCGCGAGTCTTAAGCCGCCGTAGTACCAGTCAAGCAAGGTTAGCAGGTAAGCACCAATCAAAATCCAGATGATAACGACGATTTTGCGCGTTTGGTCCATAATTTGTTTGAGAACCAGCACTTCCAATGCCGGTTTCTTTTACTCGACCGTCACAGACTTTGCTAAATTGCGCGGCTGGTCTATCTCGCGGTCTAGCGCGGAGGCGATATAATACGCCAAAAGCTGCATCGGGATAACCGAAAGTACGGGCATGAACGTGTCATGGGTAGCTGGGACACGCAGGACGGCGTCTACGAAGTTTTCGTCTAAGCCTTCGTCGCCAGTTTTGACGATGCCCAGCGCGAAGCCGTCCCGCGCTTTGACTTCTTTGACACTGGACTGGATTTTGTCGTAGAGCGCGGACTGGGTGGCGAGACACACGACCGAGACGCCGGGTTCGACCAGCGCTAATGGCCCGTGTTTCAGCTCGCCGGCAGGGTACGCTTCGGCGTGAATGTAGGAGACTTCTTTGAGCTTGAGCGCTCCTTCCTGGGCGACGGCGTAATCGAAGCCGCGTCCTAAGAAGAAGAACGACGACGAATGGGCAAGCTGTTTGGCGGCGGCTTCAATCGCGCTGGTGTCCGCCAGCACTTCGGCGACCTGCTCCGGCAGGCTTTGGAGCTGCTCGACATAGGCGGCGACTACCCCCGGCCCCAGCTTGTTTTCTTCCTGAGCGATAAAAAGCCCCAGTAAATACAGGCCGATAAGCTGGGTAACATACGCTTTGGTGCTGCAAACGCTGATTTCCGGGCCGGCGTAAGTATACAAGACTTCATCGGCCTCGCGGGCAATGGACGAGCCGACGACGTTCACGACGGCCAGCGTTGTCGCGCCTTTGATCTTGGCTTCTCTTAGCGCCGCCAGCGTGTCGGCAGTCTCGCCGGACTGGGAAATAATAATCGCTAAAGTCTGCGAGTCGACAATCGGGTCGTTGTACCTAAACTCGCTTGCGACCTGCACCTCGACGGGACGGCGCAAAAGATGCTCGTAAAAGTTCTTGCCGACCAGCCCGGCATTGTAAGCCGTGCCGCAGGCGACAATGACAATCCGGTTGAAGTCTAGCAATTTGCCGGTCGGCAGTGTCAGCTCGGGGAATGCAACCCCGTGCGTCTCGGTAATGCGTCCGCGCAGGGTGTCCCGGATGGCCTGGGGCTGATCGTAGATCTCTTTAATCATAAAGTGCGGGTAGCCGCCCTTTTGCGCCGTGGAAACGTCCCAGGTGACATGGAAGACTTCGCGGCTCAGCGTGTGTCCGGCCAGCGTCGTCAAGACCACTCCTTCCGGGGTGATCTTGGCAAAGTCGCCGTCTTCTAAAACAAGCACGTTCCGGGTGTAGCCCATGACGGCGGGGATGTCGGACGCTAAGAAATTTTCCCCTTCGCCGAGGCCGATAATCAGTGGCGACGCGGTTTTGGCGGCATAAATCGTGTTCGGCTCCTCGCTCGAAACGACGCAGATCGCATACGCCCCGGTGACTTCCGATAGCGCTACCCGAACAGCGTTTTCGAGTGATCCTGCCGACAGGAGATGCGACTCAATCAAATGCACCAAGACTTCGGTATCCGTATCGCTCGTAAAGACATGCCCAGCTTCGGTGAGCTTCTGCTTTAACCCGATATAGTTCTCGATAATGCCGTTATGAATCAGCGCAATCCGTCCGGTGCAGTCGGAGTGGGGATGGGCGTTGACATCGTTTGGACGCCCGTGGGTTGCCCAGCGAGTGTGGGCGATGACTGTGCCGCTGGACTTATCCAATCCATCGAGTGCGGCCTCCAAATTGCCGAGCTTGCCCTTCTTTTTCAGTACCGTGACTGTGTCATCGCCCGGCTTAACAACAGCAACCCCTGCTGAGTCGTAGCCCCGATATTCTAATCGCTTTAAGCTGTCCAGCGTCAGCCTGACGCTGTCCGCTCGTCCGCCGACATATCCCGTAATTCCGCACATAAACTCTCGTTTCCCCGCGCCCTGCTTATCTTTTGGTAGTATACCTCAAACAGGGACGCTGCCTTGACGCCCTGATTTTGTGTTCGCCCTGATCTTGTGTTCGCCCTGAATTCGAGGAAGACCACGTCGTGAACGGCACGGCTTCAGCTGCGTTTCCTAACGTTCTACTCCGTAACAATCACGACTTTGCCGCATTGCCCCTTGTCCATGACGGCGTAAGCTTCGGCGGCCTGCGATAGCGTAAACCGATGCGTCACAGTCGTTTCCGGGTGCAGGTCCCAGCGCGACAGGCGCTCTAAAAGCTCCTCCATGTGTGGCACCGAGGTCACCCATGACCCGAACAGGGTAATCTGCGGGTGAATAAGCAGCGGCGACACGTCGAACGTAACGTCGTTTCCCTCGCCGACAAACACGCACCGGCCCCACTGCCGTGTTCCCTGAAGCGCAAGCTTTCGGGCCGACCCGACCCCCGAACAATCTATCGCCGCCTCGCAGCCTTTGCCGCCCGTCGCTGATTTGATCTTATCCAGCGCTCCGGCGTCGCTGACAAACGCGTCGTCTACCAGGCCCAGAGACTGAGCCAGCTCAATTCGGCTCTGGCTGACGTCAACGCCGATAATCTGCGACGCGCCGAGCGCCCGGCCCAGCATCGCTGCCGCAAGACCCACCGGCCCGAGGCCGGTAATCAAGAGACGGTCGCGTCCGTCTATTTTGATCCGTGTCAAGGCTTCCCAAGCCGTGCCGAACCCGCAGGCGACTAACGCGCCATCTACATAGCTCAGATTATCCGGCAAAGACAAACAGGTGTTTTCTTCGGCCAGCAGAAACTCCGCATGGCCGCCGTCGCGCTGCCAGCCGTAGGCCGCCCGATGCCCCGTGTGGCAGGAGATCATGTAACCGGCGTTGCAGTCCTCGCAGACCCCACAGCCGCTGATATGGTACAGGACAACCCGGTCGCCCGGCTGATACTTCTTGCAGCCTGGCCCGACTGCTTCGATTTGGCCGCATGGCTCGTGCCCGGCAATTACTCCCCGGTACGCCTCGTCGCCGACGCCTAAATGCTCCCGGTAAATGGCCCGGATATCCGAGCCGCAGATGGAGCTTGCTTTCATCCGTATCAGCACCTGCCCGTGTCCCGGCGTCGGAACCGGAACGTCGCGAAACTCGACGGTGCTGTTGCCCGGCAGCACGACCCCGGTCATCGTCTCCTCCCACGTCGTTTTTTCTAGTGTCATCGTCATTTTATTTCTCCCCCCGCGTCCGCAGAACTTTGAATACAAACGCATGATCGCCGACAGGCGCGGGCGGGAGGTCAACATGCAGGCCGGCGGTAGTCTGCTTGAAGGAGAGACGCCCTGTATGTCCTAATAGTTCTACTTCTGTGATTTGGCCCGCTGCGGCTGCTCCCAATGCCAGCGACAGTACAGTCAGTGTTTCGCCCGGCCAGGCGAGCGCAATCACATAAAGAGCGTCATCTTTGACGGTGAACCGGAGGTCCTGCCCCGTAAACTCGCTGCGATTGGTATCGGTAAATGCCCCTTCGATGACTTCAGTCGGTCCCTCTCCAAACGTGTGCCAGGGGTGCGTGCCGTAGATCGCTTCGCCGTTGACTTTCAGCCATGCGCCAACCTCGCGTAGGATGCTCTGCTCTTCATCCGGGATGGTGCCGTCGGGCTTCGGTCCGATATTCAGCAGCAGAATGCCATTCTTGCTGACGACATCTACCAGATCATCTACAAGTGAGTCCACGCTTTTATAGTCCTGATTTTGCGTGTAGCCCCAGGAACTTTTGGAGACTGACGTGTCATTTTGCCAAAGCTGGGGACGAATTCCCGCAAGCTGTCCACGTTCCACATCGAAGACAGCGGTTCCTTCCTCAAAGGCATCGTACTTGTAGTTAATGGCAACCCCGACACCCCATTCTGCGCCCCGGTTGTAATAATAAGCCGCGAACTCCTCCAAATAGGGCTTCCACGCTAGGTTTTGAATCCACCAGTCAAACCAAATCAATTGAGGCTGGTATTTGTCTACCAGTTCGCAGGTACGCGCCAGCCAGTCCGCCATATACTGGCTGCTCGGCGGATTTTGCTCGGTACTATGCCAATCCTCCGGGGACGTCTCGGCAGGACCGTACAAATCGGCGTAAGCCGGATCCTGGACATCCGACGGGAACTTGCGCCCGCCGTCGAAGAACCAGAAATGCTCGGCCCGGTGGCTGGAAACGCCGAAAACCATCCCCTGCCGACGGACTGCACCGGCCAATTCGCCGGTGACGTCCCGCTTCGGTCCCATTTCTTTGGCGTTCCAGCGATTCAGCGCCGTCTCGTACATAGCGAAGCCGTCGTGGTGCTCGGCGACAGGGACTACGAACTTCGCCCCGGCTTCAGCAAACAATCGCGCGTATTCTTCGGGGTCGTAGTTCTCGTATCGCATCAAGGGGATAAAGTCTTTGTAGCCGAATTTATCCTGCGGCCCATAAGTCTCTACATGGTGCTTGAACTCATCGCTGCCTTCCTGATACATACTGCGTGGGTACCATTCGCTGCGAAATGCCGGGACAGAAAAGATGCCCCAATGGACAAAAATACCGAATTTCGCGTTCTTGTACCATTCGGGTATCTGATATGCCTTCAACGACTTCCAGCTTGGCCGAAAAGGCCCCTGCTCTGCGACCTGCCGAATTGTTTCATTCATTTGTCTCTCCCGATAATCTCACCTCATGCAGGCGTGATTTCTCCGTTTATGTCCCACAAATCTTCCCAGGTCTGGCTGTCGCGCCAGAGAAAGACATGGCCTTTAATCAGCCGATTGTTTTTGTCAATGCCCGCAATCGCTGCCATTTCGTCTGCCGTCAGCGTGTCGTGTGCCACGGCTTGCAGGGCTGCGATATACTGGGCGGGCTTGACCGAGAAGGGGATCGGCACCTGCCCGCGCCCTATTGCCCACAAAATGCAGACGACGGCGGGATGAACCCCGCGCCGCCGGGCGATTTCGACAATTACCGGGTCGTCAATGTCTACCGTGTCGTCCGGTGTTCGGTCCCGTTCAGGGCGCGACGGTGAGCCGAGGGGGCTGTAGCCGATGGGAATGATACCGTTTTGCGTCACAAATTGGAAGAGTTCCGGCTGCTGAAAATGGGGATGCATCTCCATTTCGTTTGCCGCCGGTTTGATGCGGGCATCGCGCAGCAGAAGTGAGAGCTTTGGGACAGTCATGTTAGACGTCCCGATATGCTTAACTAGCCCTAGGTCTCTCAGCTGCTCCATCTGCCGCCACACACGCATAAACTCGTCGTGAAGATAGGGCCGGGCGTTTGGGTCCCGCGCATGGGCGTCAACCCCTTTGCCGTGGGAGTTCGGAAAGGGCCAATGCACTAAAAACAAGTCTAAATAGTCCAGCTTTAGGTCTGTCAGCGACTGCCGGCAGCTCGCGATGACTTCCCCGTCGCCGTGCCGATCGTTCCAGACTTTGGACGTAATCCACAGTTCCTCGCGCGAAACCCCGTCCGCTATGACGTTCTGCAGGGCGTCCCCAACTTCGGACTCGTTACCGTAAACTGCCGCGCAGTCGAAGTGCCGGTAGCCGGCGTGTGCCGCCCCGCGCACGGCGTCTGCGACCTGCGCGGCTGTGTAGTTGTCCGAGCCGAACGTTCCCAGTCCAATCGCCGGCATCAGCGCCCCGTCCGGCAGCCGTCTTTGGGGAATTCGTGCTGGATCAATCTGTTCTGCCATTGCGTCTTTTCTCCCACTGCGTCTTTTCTCCCATTGTTTCCTCTTTCTCTGATTTCGCCTGGAAAGAGTTTACCACAAGGGCCGCAGAATATTAAGTCATGACACACTCGTTCTTGCAGATGACTATCTTGTTCGTTCTCCCAGAGCATTTGGTTCGTTACTGAGATGGGCAGCTTCATCTTTAAGCGCATCAATTAGCTCCGCGCCTTTTGGCTTCATCCAGGTTTTGCCCCAGTCGGCGAGGGATTCAAAAATGCCGTTCAGGGCCAAGCCTTTAGGGGTCAGTGCGTATTCGACATGGGGCGGCATGGCGCTGACGACGGTGCGGGTGACGACTTCTTCCTCTTCCAGCGAGCGCAGGCGCTCCCGCAAAGTTGCCGGGTTCAAGCCCAGCGCACGGGCGATTTCGTTGAACCGTTTGGTGCCGCCGAGGAGAACGCGGACAATGTGCAGGGTCCAGCGCTCACTGAGAAGATTAAGCGCGGCGCTGATCGGGCAGAATATCTCGGTGGACTGCTCTTCTAATTCGTGTTTCATTGCGGTCTCCCCTCACTGCCGGGAACTCTTCTTTTCGGCGCGCGATTATAACCTCGAGAATACGCATTGTTTTCTAATGCGCTTCATAAATTATACCTGAAAGTGAGTGGGGAAAATGCGTCATTTGTATGCGCCGTTTGTGGAAGAACGCGGGGCGGTCGGTCTTCTGCTTTTGCGGCTGGTGTTTGGAGCGGCACTGGTTCTGCATGGGTTCCCGAAAATCCAGCACCCGACAAGCTGGATGGGGGCGGG
>JAYVVR010000417.1:0-8445 GCA_043786835.1 Armatimonadota bacterium
CGGGATTTGGCAGGACCACGCGCCGGAGAACCTGGCCAGTTTACGCAAGATCGCACTGAACTTGCTGCGTCAGGATAAGAAGAACAAACGTGGGCTGCGCGCAAGGAGCAAGAAAGCCTCCTGGGACAACGGTTATTTATTGCGGTTATTGCTCCAGGCACACAACCAAGACGACACTGACAATTAAGATGCTCTCGCCCTGACCTCGGGAGTGCCTATAATCACTCGGCAAGTATTTTTGGGCTATAATAGCCTATGGCTGAACCGATTTTGTCCTGCCCCACCTGCGGGGAGACCACCAAACAGCATCGCGCCAGCAAAAACGCCACCGGCACCTGCGCCGCGAATGCCGACACTGCGGGCGCACCTATACACCCGAGCCGAAACACCACGGCTACGCTCTCGATCTGCGCTGCCAGGCCCTGAAGCTCTATGTGGACGGTACTAACCTGCGGCGCATCGCCCGGCATCTGGGGGTCAATCCTCAAACCGTCGCCAACTGGGTCGATGCCGCCTCCGCCAATCTGTCCGCGCCACTCTCGGTCAGTGTGGAGGGCGATAATGCCGAACTGCGGCACTATCTGGCCCGGCTAGGGCGCAAGAGCCGCTGTTTCAGTCGCTACTTGCGGGCGCTGACGTGGGCAGTGGCTTTGTTTGTGTACGCCTGGAACCGGAGGCAACGGGCCAAGCGAGCCTTCCCGAAGATGCCCGCTCATGTCTGCGATTTTGTTGCCGATTTAATTTAGGCACTCCCTGAAACGCCTCCCTAAAGGCATAACACGGGCGACGGCCTGCCCGAGAGCATCTTTGTAAAGCTGCTGCAAGCGCGGTCCGGAGAGTATTTGGCCAGTGCTGTAATACAGCGATGCCGACTTGCCGACCGTGTAAGTGCCGGCGTACGCGACCGCGCCTTTGACCACGACGCCGATACCGCCGGGGACTAACCCAATAAGCTGACGGGCGACGGTACGCCAGCCGAACGCCGACCCGACAACCGGCAGCAGCTCCCGCGTTCTGGCCTTCAAATCAATTTCTTTGCCGTAAGCCGCTGCAAGCGACAGCAGCAAAAAGCCCTGGTTCTTCGTCAGCAAAATCATATCGCCGAGCGCGGTTGCCGGCAGTAGGAAATCTGTGAACGGGATTACGCCGGGCAGCGCCGATAGCATCGCAAGCTTGGCATTCTCTTTCGACGCGTCATTGATGAGAAGCGTTGCGACGGCAGGCCTGAATGCCGGGACGTGCCGGGCCAGCGACACTCTCAGCTCCGGGCGCGCTGCCGCCATGACGGTCAGTGCTGCCACCAGCTCGGTTTCGCCTGCGGTGAGCGCCTCAGCGTCCAGCGTCAGGCTGCCCGGCGGGATATCGGCCGCTGCTCGGTAGCTGTGAACAAATCCGCTGATGTCGGCAGGCCCATTCGGGCCGAGATCGCGCGGCATGGCGGTTTCAAGCGCCAGCCGTGCTGTCAGCAGTTTCGTATGGTCTTCAGCGCCGATAAGGGCAAGATGAAACGGGGCTTCGGCAGCGACAGCAAGGTCCGATACGTTCAGTCCTTTGACCAGGTTCCAGACCTGCCACGCGCCACGCGCATGGCCAGGAACCGCTTTGAGCGGAATATTCAGCAGTGAGAACTTCGGCATGATACGTCTCCAATCGCGCTGTTATACCCGGCTTTGGCGTAAACAGCAGGGATTTTGTTCCCAGAAGGGTAACAGATACAAAAGAGAACGAGGAAATAAAGAGCCGTGGCAGTAAATTGCGCGGCTGCGGGGCGAAGCGTCCAGTAGCCGCCTTCGCGGGTACAAGATTTTTGGATCGTTCCATGCCTGCGCAGGCAGTCACTAAGCATCTGCGCCCCACAGCGGAGGACTTCAGTCCCACGCGCCCTTTCGCTCGTATTCCTGCGAGCACTTAGAAAGAATAACCCATGACATTCCCCATAATTCCTCTCACCGGGACCGCCTACGAGCAGGGCGTTCAGCACGGGCAGGCGCTCCAAGACCGCATCGCGCACAATTTAGAGGTCTACTTTGCGCGTTTTGAGGCTGAGGCTGGGCTGCCGCGCACTGAAGTCCTGAACCGGGCGTCTAAGTACGCCGGAGCGATAGCTGGCCAAAACCCAAGCTATTTTGACGGGATGCGCGGGGTCGCCGACGGCTCCAGCTTTGCACTCGAAGAAATCGCCGCTCTGCAGGTGCGCTACGAGATTTTATATTACCAGTATGGACGCAGCAGCGAAGACGTAGACGGCTGCACAGCGTTCGCGGTTCTGCCGGAATCATCCGCGAACGGGCATCTCCTGGTCGGCCAGAACTGGGACTGGATTCCGCAGGTACTCGGCGCGGTTCTGCATACGACTGACCCAGATGGCTTTGAGACTCTGGCGTTTACTGAAGCCGGCATTGTCGGCGGCAAGATCGGCTTCAATAGCGCAGGCGTCGCGCTCGCCATCAACGGCATGATGACCACGGGCGACGACTGGTCTACGCTGGCAAAGCCGTTCCATGTCCGCTGCTACGAAATCCTCCGCTCCCGCGACTTCGATTCGGCTGTCTCAGTCGTTACGTCCGAGGCCCGTGCCTGCTCGACAAACTTTTTGATTGCCCAAACGCCGGACAAAGTCATTGACATTGAAGCCGCGCCAAGCACGCTGCGCTTCTTGGAATGTGTCGGCGGATGTTTAGTGCATACAAACAACTTTACCGATCCCGCAGGAATTGGCGTTGTCGAGCCGGTCAACCCAAAGCGCGAGTTTTCAATCGGCCGCCGCGCCCGTCTCGGCGAGCTTTTGGCATCGCGCAAAAAAGTCAGCATTGCCGACATTCAAGCCGACTTGCAGGACCATCTTGGCTACCCTTACAGCATCTGCCGCCATGCGGCGGTAGGAATAGAGCCGCCTGAGAGTCATTCCATCACTGTCACATCGGTCGTCATGGATGTGACCGACAAAACTCTGATGCTCACCGACGGCATCCCCTGCGAAAATCCGTTCCAAACGGTGACGCTATGAGCGATACCGATTTAGTCGCTTCTATTAAGCAAGACGGCTTTGCGGTTGTTCCTAACGCAGCGAGCGCGGACGCAGTGGCAGCGCTGATCGCCGCTGTCGAGACTATCAGCGGCGGTCAGGGTGTTCGGCGCCGAGAGAACGTTTACGCCGTCCGCAATTTGCTGGAAGTTCCGGCAGTGACGGGGCTTGCCTGGTCGCCGTCGGTCCGCGCCCTGGTCAGCCCGCTTCTCGGTGCAGATTGTTTCCCTGTACGCGGTATTCTTTTTGACAAAACCGCTGATGCGAACTGGAATGTTGTCTGGCATCAGGATTTGTCCATTGCCGTTTCCGAAAAAATGGAGATCGCCGGATTTGGGCCGTGGTCGGAGAAGACGGGGCGGTCCATGTTCAGCCGCCGGCAAGTATTTTAGCGCGGATGCTAACCGTGCGCCTGCATCTGGACGACTGCGATGAGACAAACGGCCCGGTTCAGGTGCTGCCGGGGACACATAACAAGGGACGCCTGACAAAGGAGCATATGCAGCGTTATCGCCAGGAGATTGAGAGTGCAGTTTGCACAGTTCCCAGCGGCGGCGCACTTCTGATGCGCCCGCTTCTGCTTCATGCGTCCTCTGCCTCCCAAATCCCGCGCCATCGCCGGGTGATCCATTTGGAATATGCCGCAGAGACATTGCCGGCGGGACTTGAATGGCATCAGCTTCGGCAGTCAGAGGAGGAGCTGGAAGATATTAGCGCCTACGACGCCGCAATGGCCTCTGGTGATGAGGTTGTCCCGTTTGCCGTAGCGATTGCAGAAATCGAGTTCGACCAAGCGATTACGGAAATCGATCAAAGACGTGGGCGGTCTTAGAAACCATGTGTTGAAACACACGGCTATACAGCGCAGACGCTAAGAAGTACCGCTTCGCGGCACTGGGAACAAGCTTCGCTTGCTCTGATCTTAACCCCGCGAAGCAGGTGTTTTGCGGCGTCTGCGCCGTGTAGCCGCGCAATTTATTGCATGGTTCTTAATCGTTGTCGCGAAGATTAAATGACGCCCTTTTCCGGGAACAATCATGCATGATTAAAGCGGTATTTTTTGGAGCGTCGTCGGTCGAGGGCGACGGAGCGTCATCGCCGGAGAAGCGGTTTTCGACGCTGATCTGCCGGACGCTGGGCTGGGAAGAGGTTAATCTTGGGGTCGGGGGTACCACCATGACCGGGCGGGGTGAGGACGGCCTGATTACCGATGAGGAAAGCGGCATTGGGCGGGTCCCCGATGTTCTGCATGCAAAACCCGATGTCGTGTTTATCTCCTACGGGGCCAATGATTTTGTCCAAAACTGTCTGCTCGGCAGCCTGGAAAAGTTTGAGCCGGGAACATATACGTCAGACTACGATACTGTCCTGCGGGGGCTGATCGAGAACCTGCCGGGGACACGGATTATCCTGGCGACCTGCCAGTATCGGGCCGATGCCGAAACGCCGAACGCAGCGGGGCTGGTTTTAGAGGACTACAACAACGCTATCAGGCAGCTTGGGGAACGCTACCAAGTCGAAACGGCGGACGCATGGAAAAGCAGCGGCATTGACGCCCGAAACTTCGCGGCCCTCTCCGCCGATGCCGGGCATTTGAACGACGACGGCTACCAGCGGCTGGCGGGGTTTTTTATTGAGTGTATGCAAACAGAGCGCTGCGGCTAACGTATAAAATATCACAAATTAGAAAAGAAAGACCATGCGGTTAGCAGAAATCCCGACAGAGTATTTTAAGCGTCAAGATGAGACGTCTGACTTTCGGTTTTATTCGTCGCCCCGGCTTGTCGCCCATATTGACGATGGGGCAATTGACACACTTGGAAACTTTTTGTGTCCGCGCATTCCCGAGAATGCTGATGTGCTGGATTTGATGTCGGCGTATCTAACCCACTTGCCGCCGGACGCGCGCGAAAAATGCCGCCGGGTCGCCGGCCTCGGCATGAACGGGGCGGAAATGGCAGCGAATACACAGCTCACTGAGCATATTGTCCATTCGCTGAACGACAACCCGCACCTCCCCTACCCTGACGAAGCGTTTGACGTGGCGCTCTGTACAGTCAGTGTCCAATACTTACTCAGACCCGCCGAAGTGTTTGCCGCGGTACGGCGGGTGCTGCGGCCCGGTGGACAGTTTATTGTCTCGTTCTCAAACCGCTGTTTCTCGACAAAAGCAACCCGGCTTTGGCTTTCGACCGACGACGCCCAGCATGTTTCGCTGGTTCAGCTTTACTTTGAAGAGGGCGGCTGGGGCAGCGCGGAAGCGTTTAATTTCAGCCCGCACCCGAACCGCTCAGACCCGCTGTATATGGTTGTCGGCACGAAATCTTCTGCCGATTAGGTATAATTGAGGGGTAGCAACTGCTGATAGCTGTTACCCTTCAGTAATGACACTCAGCGAAACACAGCTTCATTTATTGGCGTCGGTCCGGGCCTGGCAGGAAGAAGGCGAGCGGCGCTTTGAGTTCTGGTCCCGGCGCGAAGCCCTCGCCGACGCGTCCGAAGCATTTTCGGCTGCGCTGATGGAAAGCGGCTTCGCGGCGGGGCGGGTTCTCAGTACAGACAGCCGGGCGGCACTTTTGCGGGCGGCAGCAGCACTGGCTCCGAACGGCAATCTGTCCAAACGTCTGTTCTCGGCAGACCCCAAGGCGTTTGACCTTCGCCTGCGGCAGCTTTTATTCGGGACTGAGCCGCTATATGACCGCTTGACCCAGTTTCTTGCGACGCGCGGAACCGGCATTCAAACGGCGTCGAGCCTCCTCTGCGCGTTCGACCCTGAGATCTATCCCCTGCTGACCCGGCCTGCGTTGAAGCGCTTAGCTCTGACCCCCAAGCAGAAGCGGGACGCACTGGCGGAAGCATCGGATCGCTACTGCTTTACGCTGCCCGACAGTAGCCCGGTCCCGCCCGCCGCGCTGATGCTGGCGCTTTTTGTCGTATATGAGCTGGTCCGGGACGTGCTGAGCGCGAAAACCTATCCGGAAGTTGATGACGCACTTCGCAGCCCCGCCCCCCTTCTTACCCCTTTGACTAGTACGCGTGTGCGTGAACCGAAGGCGGCTTATGCTGCTCCACCGCCGGCACTGACCGAGACCCAGCTGCTGGCAGTACTAGAAGACTATGCGCTCGGCCTCGGCTTCACGTTCCCCGCTCACCGTTTGCGCTCATACTATGTCGCGCTCAAAACCAAGCCGTTTGTGATTTTGTCAGGCGTCTCCGGCACCGGCAAAACACGAATGGCCGAGCTATTTGCCGAAGCGATGACCAGACGCGCACCCAGGCAGTTCCGGCTGATTCCTGTCCGGCCTGACTGGAACGATTCAACGGCCCTGTTTGGCTATCAGAACGTGCTTGCAAGCCGTTACCAGTCAACGCCGTTTTTGGAGATTGTTCGAGCGGCAGGGCAGCCGGAAAACCGCCGCAAAGCATTTTTTGTCTGTCTTGACGAAATGAACTTAGCGAGGGTTGAGCATTACCTCGCGGATTACCTCTCGGCGCTGGAGTCACGGGCACATCGGATTCCTCTGCATGAGGGTATTGCAGACTTGGTGCTGCCACCAAATTTATTTGTCACTGGAACGGTCAATGTGGATGAGACGACATACGGGTTCTCGCGCAAAGTGCTGGACCGTGCTAATACGTTTGACTTCGATGAGCCGCCGGCGCTCACGCAGGTTGGAGGCACTGCTAAAGGCCGCGCCCCGATAGACGAGGAGACCGGGGTGAGGGCGGCGCAGCGGCAGGCTTTGTTTCTCGCGTCGCGTGTCGCAAGCGTCGGCAAAGCGCGGGAGCGGCTGGCAGTGATTGACGCAGACTTCCCCGAGCGGGCGCTGTCGGCCTTGCAAACTTTGAACGACGCGCTGTATTCGCACCGTCTGCACTTCGCCTACCGTGTCCGGGACGACGTTTTGACCTATCTCGCGAACAGCTTCGACACCGAAACAAACGCAGGACTGCTGATAGGCAATGTTCATGAAAACTTCCAGCTTGGCCTGGATTTACAGATCACGCAGAAGGTCCTGCCGAAGCTGCATGGCCAGAGCGAGCGCCTGCTGCCACTGCTGGGCCGCTTGGAAGCCTGGGCGTCGGATATGGGGTTTGTTGTCACTGCCGCCAAGCTCGCCCGGATGCGAACGCACGGTGCTGAGACAGGCTATGTTCAGTTTTACGAGTAGGACAGAAGACGGAAACCACGGGGCTGAAGCCCCGTGCTTTGACGGGCAGCTCCCCGCCTTTTACTCCGCTGCTGCACTGGCAGACCTGGAAGGCCGAGCGTAGTGATTGGCACAAATCGGAACGATAGCAGGAGGCGCGGACACGGAGTAAGATAGTGCTCACAGAAATTCGAGACTGGCGGCGACTACTTTCGGCGGCGGAGCGTCAAACCATGCTCGGCGATATTGCCCGCGTTTCGCTGACCGTTGGCACGACGCTGTTTCCAAGTCAGCCCTGGTCAGAGCTTGGCGTCACCGTCCAAGAGAACGGACTGAAGTCGCCGATGGAACAGCTTGGCTTTATTGAGTCTTTGCTGCCGGTGCTCACTCAGACAATCGCCCACATCGAGCGGTCGCCGTTGACTGCTGTCGCCGCGCAGGAACAGTCGGTTCTGCCAGTACGGGCCAAACAAGTAACCCCAACGGCGTGGATGACTCATGCGCGTCTCTCGCAGACTAAGCGCACGGTCAGCGAAACAGTGGCAGTTTTGTCGCACGACACACCGGAGAATCGGATGGTGAAGTCATTTTTGGATGTCTTGGAGCGCGACAGCCGTGCGATTGCGCTGCTTGCAGAAGCGGAAGACGAAAGGGAGACTGCGGCGCGGACCGCAAGCTGTACCCGGCGCTTACGGGGTCTGCTGCGCGCGTCGTGGTGGGAAGATATCGCAGCGAAGCGCGGTGATTGGACCCGGCCAGCAACGGGACGGGAGATTGCACGGCCTGATTACGCGTGGGTCGCGCGGGAACGGGGTCGTTACCGAAAAAGTTTCAGGTTTGAGTGGGATCAGCCGCTTTTGACCCTGCCGCCGCAAGAGACATGGCGACTGTATGAAGTCTGGTGCCTGTTTGCAGTGCTGAATAGCCTGCAAGAGATAAACTGGACTGTGACAGCGGCGCAGAACATTTTTGCGGTGGTTTCGGGCCGGCTGACGCTAACTCTGGCCGCCGGGCAGAAGTCGTCGGTTGAGCTGCGGTCGGCCTTAGGGCAGGCTCTTTCGCTGACCTACAATCAGACATTTGCCGAAGGGCAGGAGTCGCTGACACACGCGATGCAGCCTGACATTTCGCTCTCGGACGGGGCGCGGATCTGGATACTAGACGCTAAGTTCAAGCCGTATGCCGAGCCGGGCGAAGAAGGCGGTGACATCAACCAGATGCACGCCTACCATGACGCGATTGTCGGCGTCTCAGGTATACGCACGGTTG
>JAYVVR010000418.1:0-2983 GCA_043786835.1 Armatimonadota bacterium
CCGTGGTCATGCTGCGAGCGGTGGGGCTTCCGACACGGTATGTTTCCGGCTACTTCGCCCACGAGTCCGGCGGCAAAGACGCGCTTTTGGTTCGGCAGCGGGATGCTCACGCCTGGGCGGAAAGCTGGGTGGCAAGTTCAGGCTGGGTGACGGTGGATGCGACCCCCGGCGGGGGCCGGCCGGACGCGCTCGCCGGGGCAATTCCGCTGTACTGGCAGGCATGGGAGCGGGTGCAGGACATTCTCGGCGCGGTCCGTACCTGGGTTCTCACGGCAGGCTGGCTCCAAAAAGGCGCTGTCTTTTTAGGGCTGGTGCTGGGTCTCTTGATCCCGCAAGTGTACCGTTACTTCAAGAGCCGCCGGGCATTGGTAGTCGGCTTCCAGTATTCCAGCCCGGACGCCGCGCTCCTTATGCTGTCGCGGCGCTTTGAGACCTTGCTGGCGCGGCGCGGCGTTCCCGTGCCTGAGACCCGGACTTGGCCGGAGCATTTGCGGGATGCGGAGCTTGAAGACGGTGCATTGAAGCGCTTCGTGCAGGACTACAGCCAAGCAAGGTTCGGTCCGCCCTCGTCGCCTGCCGACATTAAAAATCTCGATCAAACGCTGCACACTTTGGAGAAACCCACTTGACCCCATTTGCCGATCTCGCCGCCGCGCCGTCTCATAAGACGATTGAGCGCATCGAAGCTAATCTCGCCTCGGTCATTCGTGGCAAGTCCGAGTCCATTCGACTGCTGCTGATTGCGCTGCTGGCGGGCGGCCATACGCTGCTGGAGGATGTTCCCGGAACCGGCAAGACAATGCTAGCAAAGTCGCTGGCCCGCTCGATGGACGGCGTTTTTCGGCGCATTCAGTTTACGCCCGATTTGTTGCCCGCAGACATCACCGGCTCCAGCTTTTATTCGCCTGGTGACGGCTCGTTCACGTTCCGCGAAGGCCCGATTTTCGCGAATATCGTTCTGGCCGACGAGATCAACCGAACATCGCCGCGCACCCAGTCGGCGCTTTTGGAAGTCATGAGCGAAGGCCAGGTGACGGTGGACGGCCTCCGGCGGGACCTCCCCCACCCGTTTTTTGTCGTCGCCACCCAGAACCCGACTGATTTCCAGGGAACCTACCCGCTGCCCGAAGCCCAGCTTGACCGTTTTGCCGTTCGCATCACGCTCGGCTACCCGGATCTGTCGCACGAGATGGAAATCTTGTACGGCCAAAACAAGCAGCACCCGTTTGATGCGTTGCAGCCGGTCGTCTCCGGCGCAGATATTGTTCATTTGCAGGAACAGGTCAGAGAAGTCACCGTAGACCAATCGCTCGCTGAGTATATCCTGCGGCTCGTAGACTGGACCCGCCACGACCCGCGCATCCGCCTCGCCGTTTCCCCGCGCGGCTCCTTGACCCTCTTTCGCACTGCCCAGGCCCGCGCCCTGACTGAAGACCGTGCTTATGTCCTGCCCGACGACATCCGCGCCCTCGCCGTCCCTGTGCTGGCCCACCGCATGATGCTCGACACCAAGACCCGCTACGGCGGCCTCACCGGCACCCAGATGATCGAAGAAGCCCTCGCCGCTATCCCCGTCCCCCGCTGAAATATGCAATGATCACGGCAAGGAGAACACGAGTATGGCCACCGCCCAATTGTCGAGACCGCCAATGGACCCGAACATCAGGAATGAAGAACTCACGGATGAAACACTCACGGACGAATACCTCCTGCGTCTGCCAAACCCTCCCGGCGGCAAATGGGAAGTGGTTGATGGGAAGTGGCAACAACCAGCAAAACATGACCAAACCGTCCTTTAGCTCGGCTACATAATGATGCCCTACACGATTGACCTCAGCGGGATTTTGCCCGGCTTCCAAAGCCGCGTCTCGGGCTTGTTTGGAAAACCGAAATAAAAAAATCTATGCGTTGAAACGCACGGCTAAGGCTTTAGTGGGACACCCGGCGCGGACGCTATGAAGTACCGATTCTGCACTGGCTACCCGGAGGGCGCGGAGTTAGAACAAGATAGTTCCGAACTGCCTGAGTGCCGCGAAGCGGTACTTCCCGGCATCTTCGCCTAATAGCCGTGCAATTTATTGCATGGTGCTTGAACGCATGTCCCCGGCAAGGTAACAATCCATGAAAACTATTTTATCTACGACAGCCGCATTCTTAATGGCTGGCGCAGTCAGCGGCTACGTTTATGAAGCCATTAGAATACGGCAAACTCCTGACCCTACACCGGCACTGTCAGACTTTACCTTCGAGATCATCTATGCGATGGTCTTTGGCGTCTTCGGCTGTCTACTGGGCTTAATAGTAGGCACTGCACTTTACTGGTTCAAGCGCCGCTCAAACACGCGGTCTGCAAATCACTGACTGCCGACGCCGTGGACGCGCGTGTTGAGGGTGTAGACGCTGTGGCTTGCGGTGATGAACAGGGTTTTGCGGTCAATTCCGCCGAAGCAGATGTTGCCGGTCCAGTCTTCGGGAATAGGCAGGTGGAGGATTTGGGTGCCGGCGCGGTCAAAGACGGAAACGCCGTGGCCCGTCAGATAGACGTTCCCGGCGCTGTCTAGGGTCATGCCATCGGAACCGAGAGAGCAGAAGAAATGCTTGTTGGTGAGGGAGCCGTTAGAATTGACACTGTACGAATAGGTTTTGTTTGCCCCGATGTCGGCGACGTACAGCGTCTTGCCATCGGGGGTGCCGATGAGGCCGTTCGGCTGGGTGAAATCGGAGACGACGCGGATGAGTTTAGTGCCGTGCGGTGGCAAATAGTAGACGCCTTCGGTGTCTTGTTCTTTTTGGGTGTGGTCCCAGTAAGGGCGGACATAGAACGGGTCAGTGAGGTAAAGGCCGCCGTCGGGGCGCACCCAAACATCGTTTGGGCCGTTTAAGCGCTTGCCGTTGTAGTCAGCAACCACGACTGTGTGACTGCCATCTGGGGAAATGCGCCAGAGGGCATTGTGTTCGTCGGAGCAGGTCCATAAATCCCCAT
>JAYVVR010000419.1:0-2982 GCA_043786835.1 Armatimonadota bacterium
GTGAACCAGTACGCCCAGGCGATGAGAATGCCTTGAAACGGCAGTCGGCCCCAAAGTATCCAGAGGTTGTCAGTGTAAATCTTATGGACAGCCATGTTGATATTCGCCGGGAACACGGCGGCGAACAGGGCGACTAGCCCCCAGGCGGCGAACGTCCGGGTTTGCTTAATCAGCAGACCGACACCGCCGGCAATCTCGAACGCACCGCTGACCATGACCAGGATACGCGGTGCAGGCAGCCAGTCCGGGACAATCTTCACCAGCTTGTCCGGCGCGACAAAGTGCAGAACGCCCGTGACAATGACAACAAGCGAAAGCAGATAACGCAGGTTAGTTTTGAGCATAATTCTCACTTGACTCGGTACACGTCAATAACATACTGCCGGGAGCCGCCGAGTGTAAATGTCGCGATTCTGTGCGACGGCTGAACGATTTGTGGGTAACGCGACTGCCACCAGGCCTCCCAATACGGCTCCCGCGTGACGACAACCGCCGCCGCGTTCAGATACTCGACGGGCCGGTCATCGTTCGACAGTCCCGGCTGCACCGGCGCAGATCGTAGTTTTGTGTCCAGGCACAAGGCCGGGGCAAACTCACCGACCACAACGCTTCCCGGCGGCAAAAGCTGGGCCAGCGCCCGGCTGGCATCTCCCCGCGCGTTACTCCGGTTCACCCACGCCGTGCCGTACCAGAGGCCGATTATCACCAAGAAAACGCCGACAATCGCGAGTTGGGCTGGTCGTTTCCACCCCGCCAAACCCCGCGCAGCAAGCCCGGCCAGCGGCGGCAGGAACAGCATAAAGTACCGGCTCGGCGCATACGACGACAGCAAGCAAAACAGCAGTCCTCCCCCAAGCCAAAGAGCCAAATACTTGTCAGCCTGTGTCCATCTGCGCCACTTGCCAAGCGTTCGTGCTGCCAGCAGACACGGCACCGGCAGCGACGCCAGCAAATATGGGATTACGCCCCGCTCGCCGCCAATCAGCCCGCGTTTTACATTCAGCCACAGACTAACGACTGAATGCGGCTGCATTTGATGGACCCGGTAAAACGTCGCCATCCGTGTCAGTTCGGTATGGTGCGGTCCGTACCAGAACACGAAGTAGAGGAGCAGAGTCCCCCCGGCCCCCAATAATGGGGGAGCAATACGGAATAGGAAGCGTTTGCTCTCTGCTCTGACTCCCCCATTATTGGGGGCCGGGGGAACTCCTACTCCGAGTACTCCTCCCGCAACTACTGCCAGCCCCTTAAAAACGCACGCTAGGCCAAGCGCTGCGCCTGAAAGCAGTCCCCTCCCCTGCGCCCACAGCAGAAATCCCAGCGTCAGCCAGAAAACCGTCGGCGTTTCCTGAAGCGCCAGCCGGTTATACAGAGCAAATGGCGGGGCGAGACCGAGAAATAGCACTCCCAAATCGGCGGTTCGGGCATCGGAAGCGCGGCGCAGCGCCAGCCAGAAGACAGCGACGGTTAGGAGGCCGAAGACGACCGAGAGCAGACGCGCCGACAGCAGGCTTGGGCCGAAAAGCGCGAAGACGGCTTGCTGCATGACACTGAGAACCGGCGACAGCAGCCGGTCGTGAAAGTTGCCGGGTGCAGGCATTCCAAACAACGCTTCGTGCCGGGCATCCAGCGTATAAAAGCCTTCGTCGGTATATAGCCCCGTACTCCACGACAGCCACGCGGGCGGGTCGGAATTCAGCGCGATTAAACGCACGGCAGCGCAGACAAAAAAGAGGCCGATGCGCCGCCAAACGGCGGTGTTAGGCACGATGTTCGTCAATCATCTGCAAAAACCGGGCGAAGTAGCCCCGGCTATCGGCGGGGCCGGGGGACGCTTCGGGGTGGTACTGAATCGTAAAAATCGGCAGTGTTTTGTGCCGCAAGCCCTCCACCGTACCGTCGTTTAAGTTAATCTGCCAGACTTCGATCTCGGTATCGTCGAAGCCGTCGGCGGCGAGCGCGTAGCCGTGGTTCTGGGACGTAATCACAACGCGCCCCGACTCCAAATCTTTGACCGGATGGTTCGCGCCCCGGTGTCCGAACGGCAGCTTGAACGTATGGCCGCCGAACGCGCACCCGATGAGCTGGTTTCCGAGACAGATGCCCATGGTCGGCTTGGCATGGGCGAGGATTCGGACAGTATTGATGATGTCGCCGAGCAGGGCCGGGTCACCGGGGCCAGGGGACAAAAAGATGCCGTCGGGATTGGTCGCGAGTATCTCTTCGGCGGGTGTGTACGCTGGAAAGACCGTCGTTTCCGCGCCGAATGACGCCAGCGAGCGCAGGATGTTGAACTTAACCCCGCAGTCCAGCAGCGCAATTTTATACTTCGTTGTCTCCAGCGCCGACGGCCAGACATACGGCGCTTCGGTGGTGACTTGGGCCATGTAATTAACATCGGCGTAGCCCGCCGACTCTGCCAAACGCTCTAATAGCTCGGCAGGCGACTCTTCCGACGAAATCGCGCCCATCATCACGCCGACCGACCGCAGCTTTTGCGTCAAAGCTCGCGTGTCGAGGCCCGCAATACCGACGACGTTGTGCGTCTTGAGAAAGCTGTCCAGTGTCCCGGTCGAGCGCCAGTTGGACGGCGCATCGGCCAGCTCTTTGACAATAAAGCCCGACACTTGGACGCGCTTTGATTCAAAGTCGTCTGCGTTGACCCCGTAATTGCCGATAATCGGGTAAGTCAGCGCGACAAGCTGCCCGGCGTAGCTCGGGTCGGTCAAAATCTCCTGGTAGCCCGTCATGCCCGTATTGAACACGACTTCGCCGATTGAAGTCCCCGATGCGCCGAACGCCGTCCCCGTATAAATTGTGCCGTCCGCCAGGACGAGATGTGCATGTGTCATAGGTGCCGTTACTTATTACTCTGCTTCTTATTACGCTGCATATTACGATACTTGTTGCGGCGCAGCAGTTTCGCCAGTTCCGCGTGTCCACCGTGCACAGCGACGGTCTCTGCTATCTGGCCCCACTCAT
>JAYVVR010000420.1:0-8433 GCA_043786835.1 Armatimonadota bacterium
TTCGAGAAATACGCGGGGACCGTGATGACGGCCTCGGTGACGACATCGCCGAGGAACGCTTCGGCATCAGAGCGCAGCTTCGCCAAAATCATGCCGGAAATCTCTTCCGGCGAATACTCGGCGCCATCAATGCCGACCCGGTAGCGGGTGCCCATCTGGCGCTTGATGCTGGAAATGGTCCGGTCCGGGTTTGTGACCGCCTGACGCTTGGCAAGCTGGCCGATGAGCCGCTCGCCGGTTTTCGAGAACCCGACCACCGAGGGGCAGAGGCGGCTTCCTTCGGCGAGGGTAATCACAACCGGGGATCCGGTCTCGTCAATGGCGGCGACGACAGAGTTTGTCGTGCCCAGATCAATTCCGACTGATTTCGGCATGGTGTGTCCTTACGCGCCTTCGCGGCTGCCTGTTTCCACTGTGTCTAGACGGGCGACGGCCGGCGTCGGCACGATGTCGCCGCCTTCGGCCTCAATCGCTGTGACCTTGCCTGCCGCGATCTCTTCGAGGGCGATTGTCAGCGGGTTTGTCGAGTCGGTGTCAATGAGAATTGGCGCTCCTTCTTTGATCTGCTTGGCCCGTTTGGCGGACAAAACGACCAGAGAATAGCGGCTTTTCACGCGGTCTTCAATAGTATCGGCAGATGGATAAATCAAAAGTGGTGATTTCCTTTGCGAGTTTGGCAGTTAAAAATAAGTTCGAAGAATGAAGCTATTCTGTTGGTTCCAGCGTCACGCCTTCCATCTCTAAGATAAGCTTGACGCCGTTCATGTTGACCCCGCGTTCCTCGGTCAGATATCGAATACGCGCCAGCAGACCAATGTCCCGGTCGGAATACAGCCGCCGGTCTTTTGCGGTGCGTTGAGGCCGGACAACGCCCTCTTTGTCCAAAACGCGCAGGGTCCAGCTTGGCAGGCCAGCCAGCTTCGCCGCGATTGAGATCACATAAACTGGCTCGCCGGACAGTTCTTCCCCGGATGTTTCTTCTTCCCCGGCAGACATGGAATGAACCTCGGCGCTGTTTTTCGGCAGAAACCCGGCGTAATGGGGCGCAGAAATGGCTTTCGCCCGACTACTTCCACTATTATAGTCTGTTTCACGCTCATTCGTCAAGTATTGTTTGTAAGCCTGCTTTTTATTTCCGATTTCCCTGGCCCGAAATGGCGTATAATAACGAGATGAACGCACGGCTCCGAAAACTCGCTCCGCATCTGGCCGCCGTCACTGTCGCAAGCCTCGCGCTGGCCGGCTGGACACTTAATCCGCACCGCAAAATCCCGCTGCGGAAAGTCTTCAGTCCAGTCGAGTGGGTCCGGCACTGGCAAGGACGCGACAAGTACGACGCCCAAAACGCGCTGCTTCAGGAAGGCGATACCTCGGTTCCAGAAGTCGCGCTGACATTCGACGATGGCCCCGACCCGGTTTATGGCCCCCAGGTCGCGGCTATTCTCAAAGCCGAGCACGTCCCGGCGACGTTCTTTCTCGTCGGCATGCGTGTCAAGCAGCACCCGGAAGTCGCCCGGCTCCTCGCCGCCGACGGATTCGAGATGGCAAACCACACCTACAACCATCAAAGCCTGCCCGCGCTGAAGCCGCACGAAATCGCAAACGAGCTTCGGTTGTGTGACCAGGACATCTTCGCCGCGACTGGAAAGCATACTACGCTGATGCGTCCGCCCGGCGTTCAATACAACGACAAGATGCTTGGAGTCACCAAAGCCCTCGGCTACGTCACGGTTTCGTGGACCGTCGGCGCAAAAGACTACGACAAAGACACGTCCGCCGACTTCATCAAAGAGCGTGTTTTAGACCGCACCGCGCCGGGCGCGATTATCCTGCTGCATCAGGACACGCCCGCGACAGTCGCAGCCCTCCCCGCTATCATTGATGGTCTCCGGGCGCAGGGACTCCAGTTCGTCACTGTCAGTCAGATGCTCACCCGCCTCCACGCCAAGCTGCCGGCGGCCAATAGTGAGAGGTAAGTTCGAGACTTGACAAAAGATTTTCTGAATGGGTACACTCGGGCAATCTTTATATAAAGTCATGCTGCTGAGCAATAAAGTTTGCTAAACGTCGCCGCAGAAAGTTCCAAGTCTCATGCCGTCCCTGAAGTCGGTTACGCTCAAAGATGTCGCGGCCCTCGCGAAAGTCTCGCAGTCTGTGGTCTCGACGGTTCTCAATGACCGGCAGAACGGCATCTTTGTCTCGGAAGGAACCCGGCTCAATGTGCTGGCCGCCGCTGCGAAACTCGGCTATGCCGCCCGGCCCCGCACCCTCCCGCCCATTCGAAAGCCGAGCCGGACCGTCGGGACCGCGCAAAGGCATCTGGTCGGGGTTCTGCTGGGACGCCGCTTCGGCGGGTCGCTGTTTACCGATACGTTTTATGGCATCAATGAAAGTCTTGCGGCCCAGGGGTATCATCCGCTTGTTCTAGACACCTACGCCGACACTTACCAAAAAGCTGCCGAAAAGGAAGCGGACTGCCTGCGTTATGCCCAGGAAAGCGGGTTCGCAGGCGTCGTTCTCTGGCATGAAGGCGGACCGGCGAACGTGGACCTGATCCAGAGCCTGCATCGTGAAATGCCGGTGGTCGCGATTGACCGGCGTGTGCCAGGGGTCGCGCTGGACTTTGCCGGAACCGACAACTACGGCGGCGCGTACGAAGCCACGCGGCATTTAATTGCCCTCGGACACAGCCGCATTGCCCATCTCACCCGCATGGAAACCACCGAGGCTGCCGCCGACCGCCTGCGCGGCTATCAGGCGGCGCTCCGGGACTCGGGGCTTGAGTTCCATCCACGTGACCTAATTCTGCTTCGCGACGGTGGGCAGCGTTTGGAATCCGAGCAGATTGCCGGATTGTTTACCGAGCGGGATGCGCCGACGGCGGTCTTTCTGCTGGCGGATTACTGGGCGCCGGCGATTGTCGCCGAGCTGCGGCGTCTGGATTTACGCGTTCCTGAAGATATTGCCCTGGTTGGCTTCGACGATGTCGTGCCGCCGGGCCTCCACGATCTGGGGCTGACGACGATGGCCCAGGACTTCAGCGGTATCGGCCGCCTTGCCGGCGAGATGATCCTGCGTCGTCTTTCCAATCCGAGCGCCGACTACACGGCTCAGGTCTTCCCAGCGCACCTTGTCGTTCGTCATTCCACACTCGGCTACGCCGCTCACGCCCTGCCGCCGCGTCCTTCTCGATCCCACCGTACTACCCCGGTTCTTGCCGGCGTTTCCTCTTCTTAAAATTTGGGTAAAAAATACTCTCCTGTGACGTGCCGGGTCTGCCGACAATCTGTTTTAACCCTGCAGGGACAGTAATTTCCCCAGCAGTAATATTTCGAGGAGAAACAGCCATGCCCATCCGCCTCTTTATCAGTTACTTTCTCGTTCTCGCCGCCTGCGCGACCCTCGCGTTCGCGCCCTCCCAGGCTGGCTCATCCACACCGCCCGCAACTGCCGACGCCGGGATAATCTCAGGAGACTCTTACAGCACTCCGGCTGCCTCGCTTCAAACTCACCCACGCAAAATGACCCTGAAACGGTCCCAAATGGCTGAAGCAGAATAAATGATTCGAAACAAACCCCGCGCTTTTGCTGTCTAGAGAGGTATAATGTAAAGCCTTAACGCTTTCCCAATACTTTCGATGAAGACAGCAATCGCGAGGATGTTTTATGCCCCCCGAAGGATGGACCGACCGGTTCCGCCGCAAATCCAAGTTCCAGACCGCACCCGCCGCACCTACCCCGGCGCAGGTGCCGGACGGTGTTGCGACGAAGTGCGCTAAATGCGGCGAGATCTTGTTCACCAAAGATTTTGAGAAAAATCTCAAAGTCTGCCTAATCTGCGGCTTCCATCACAAGCTGACTGCCGAGGAGCGTGTCGCATTCACCGCCGATGACGGTGCCTGGATGGAGCTATTTACAGACATCCGCTCGGTCAACCCCCTGCCGTTTCCTGACTACGAAGCAAAACTTCTGAAAGCCGTCGGCGCGACCGGAGCGAACGACAGTTTCCGGGTTGGACTGGCTTCCATATTCGGGACCCCGGTTGTGCTGGGGGTCGCCGATTTCCACTTCATGGCCGGCTCGATGGGTTCTGTTCACGGCGAAAAAGTTGCACGGGCCATGGAAGAAGGCGTCAGGCGGCGTTTGCCTGTCGTCATCTTCACCGCGACCGGCGGCGGCGCACGGATGCAGGAAGGCTTGCTGTCGCTAATGCAGATGGCGAAAACGTCCGCTGCTGCCGCCCGCCTTGCCGAAGCTAGGCTGCCATACCTTGTGGTGATGACCGACTCGACCATGGCCGGCGTTCTGGCGTCGTATGCATCGCTCGGAGATATCCACCTCGCCGAGCCGGGCGCTTTGATTGGGTTTGCCGGGGCGCGTGTGGTCGCCCAGGCCACTGTGCAGAAGCCGCCGGAAGATTACCAGACCGCCGAATGGCAAATGGCCCATGGTCATATAGACGCCGTCGTGCCGCGCCGTGACCTGCCCCAGACCATTTCTACTTTGCTGTCACTGCTGACACCAGCTTCTACTTTCGTTTCGGTGTCCGCCCATAAAACTCTGAACGGCAATGGTGTCCATGCGTCGCCAGCTTTGCCTGCTCCCGTAGTGACAGAAGAGGCGCGTGGCTAACATGAATGTCCTCGACTTCGAGAAGTCAATTGAAGAGCTGAATACTGATCTGTCCAAACTGCGGCAGATTGTCGCCGACCGGGCAAACCCCCAGAATACGCCGGAGCTGCCGTCGCAGATCGCCGACTATGAAGAGCACCGGGCAGCGCTGTTTACGCACTTCTTCGACCATTTGACCCCATGGGACAAAGTGCTGCTGGCCCGGCACGTCAAGCGGCCTTATACGCTTGATTACGTTTCGGCGATTTTCGAGGATTGGACAGAGCTGCACGGCGACCGTCTAGGGGCCGACGACGGCGCGATTGTCGCGGGCTTTGCGAAGCTTGCCGGTCAGTCTGTCGCGATTGTCGGCCACCAAAAGGGCCGGGACCTGAAGCAGCGGCAATTCCGCAACTTCGGTTCGGCCCGGCCCGAGGGGTTCCGAAAAGCAGGCCGGATCATGGCATTGGCCGCGAAGTTCGGTGTTCCTGTCGTGACGTTTGTGGACACGGCCGCCGCTGCCGCTGATATTGCCGCCGACGAAGGCGGCATTTCGGAAGCGATTGCCCGCTCGATGTTCGAGATGGCGACTTTGCCTGTTCCGATTGTTTCCGTCATCATCGGTGAAGGCGGCAGTGGCGGGGCTTTGGGAATTGCCGTCGCCGACCGCGTTCTGATGCTGGAACACTCGATTTATTCGGTCATTCCCCCGGAAGGCTTCGCAGCGATTTTGTGGCGTGACCCAACACGCGGGGCCGATGCCGCCGCTGCGCTCAACTTAACGGCCCAGCGGGCGTCGGAGTTAGGCATTGTGGATACGATTATCCCGGAGCCTTTGGGCGGGGCGCATCGGGACTGGGCGGAGGCTGCCGAAGCGGTCAAAACCGCGCTGCTGTCTACGCTGATCCCGCTGCTGTCTGTGCCTGCGCCAGCTCTGGTGTCCCAGCGATACGAGAAGTTCCGGTGCATGGGCGAGTATTCGGAAGATGGCGGGGCGTGATTTGCAAGGGCGTGGTCATGTGACGAGGGTGTTCACGCCCTCGTTAATACACATTCCTTCGTAACCACCGTTCATCACGATTTTAACACTATGGTCCTGAAATACCAACGCCCACGCGGCACCCACGATTTTGTTCCCGATGCCGCCAAATGGGCGGACGACAGCGGACGCCGCCAGTATCTGGAAGACCAATTCCGCGCCCTGTGCCACATTTACGGCTATGGGGAAGTTCGAACACCGATGTTCGAGACTACCGAGCTTCTGAGGCGCTCGGTCGGTGAGGAAACTGATATTGTTTCCAAAGAAATGTACACGTTCGAGACCAAAGGTGGCGACTCTCTGACACTGCGGCCCGAAAGCACGGCCCCAGTCCTCCGGGCTTATCTTGAGAACTCCCTGCACACACGCGGCGGCGTCGTCAAGCTTTATTACTGCGCCCAGCACTTCCGCTATGAGCGCCCGCAGGAAGGCCGCTACCGGCAGCATGAGCAGCTTGGCGTGGAAGCGCTCGGCACCGATGATCCGGCCCTTGACGCCGAAGTGATCCAGCTCGCACTGGCATTCTTTCGCGGCGTCGGCATTTCCAACTTAACGCTGAAGCTGAACTCGGTTGGCTCCCAAGAGTCTCGCGCAAACTATTTGGTTGCGCTAAAAGCTTTTGTCGAGCCCTACTTGCTAGAGTTCAGCGCGGAAGGGCAGGGACGCTATCAAACGAACCCGCTCCGAATGCTGGATACGAAGAACCCGCGTGAATTAGAAATACTTGCGAGTGCACCGCATTTATCGTCCTATTTGACCGAAGACGAGCGGGCGCATCATGCCGCCGTTATGGGCTATTTGACCGATGCCGGGATTGCCTACGAAAATGACCCGTTTCTGGTGCGCGGCTTTGATTACTATACCAAGACGGCGTTTGAAATTCAGTCGCCTGATTTAGGCGCACAGAACGCGCTTGGGGGCGGCGGACGTTACAATCAGCTTGTCGAGACGATTGGCGGGCCGCCGACACCGGGTATCGGGTTCGGGCTGGGGGTTGAGCGGGCGCTGATTGCCTTGCAGGCATTGAACGTCGAAATGCCGGCACTGCCGGGGCCGACCGCGTCCATTATCACGCTGGGCGAGGCGGCAAAGCCGGTTGGCATCAAGCTGCTGGCGGACCTGCGCCGCCGGGGTATTGCTGCCGAAACAGAATACGGCGCCCGGAGCATGAAAGCGCAGATGCGGGCTGCCGACAAGTCAAAATCGCGTTATGCTGTAATAATCGGCGATGATGAAGTTGCGCTGGGCGTGGTTCAGCTCAAAAACCTCCATGATGGCTGGCAGCACAAAGTCCCGCTGGCGGAAGTTGCCGACTGGCTTTCCGGCGACGTCACCCGCCTGCCGTCAGCGTCCCCGCTCGCGCCGACTGGGTAACCCGCTATCATGTACCCGTTTCTTCAAGTTGCCGCCCGCACTTTTCACAGCGTCGCACTGGCCCTCTGGCTCGGTGGTTTGATTGCGATTGGGGCGCTGGTTGCGCCGACGGCGTTCCATGTCACCCGGTCGGCTCCCGCGCTTGCGGGAAACCTGCCGCTGCAAAATACCATTGCCGGCGGCATCGTCGGCGGCAGCCTGCACCTCTTCAATTATCTGACGCTGGTCTGCGGAGTTGTGCTGCTGGTATCGAACTTCGCACTGCGGCCTGAATCAAACCGCCGCTGGACCGACGCGTGTCTTTTGACGACATGCGTACTGCTAGGATCGGCGCTTCTTCTGACATTCGGCCTGACCCCGGCGATGGATGCCGCGCAGTCTCGTGGCGATCTGGCGGCGTTCGACCGGATGCACCATGGCTACGAACAGCTTTCGACACTTCTGCAATTTCCCCTGCTTCTGCTGCTAACGTTTCTTTCTGTGTTTCGTGATACTGCGCTGAGTCCCCTCCGCCCTTCAGTCCGCTCCGTTCCTGCGAGGACCAATTCTGGGGAGCCGGAGTAAGAACGGGGCCGTTCCTGTCTGTATTGTTCGACTCTGTATTGCTCCCCAGAACTGGTCCTCGCAGGAACGGAGCGGACTGAAGGGCGGGGGGGGGGGCTCCAACTACATTTTGTCGCACCTTGCGTTTTCGCGTCTGCCGGGCTATAATACAGTATGACCCGCGCAGAACAGCACCGCTCGATTTTTGTTTCCGCTGAAGCGTTTCTCGCATTTGCCGGGGCAGGCATTGCGGGAACGATTTGGGGCTTCGATCAGGCGCACAAAGACTTGCCCTGCACGTCGGACCGAGGGTGCGACATTGTGGCGGCCTCTACCTGGTCCCATATAGATCTTATTTTTGTTCACCACGTTCCGGTCGCGCTGCTTGGGCTGCTGGGCTATGTGCTGCTTCTGTCGCTTGCGATGCTCCGGCTTGGCTCGGACAGTTTACGCTGGGACAGCCGTCTGCACGGCTTGATCGGACTTGTCAGCGGCGGCGGCTTCGGCTATTCGTGGTATTTGCAGTGGATCGCACATGCTAAGATCGGCGCATTTTGCCCATGGTGCCGGGCGTCGGCCATTGTGATGACGCTTCTCTTTTTCACCGCAGTTTGGGAATGGTCGGCCAGCCGCCGCCGGCCTGACAGTCAAAGAAGACAGGAAATTCTCAGTGAACACTCTACAGCCAAACGGTGACGACGAATTTCCGACACGCAAAAAAAGCGGTCCGACGAAGCAGATTATCGTGATGCTGACGATGGTCGTGCTTCTTACCGTTCTGATTGTCTGGATCAAGAGCATCGGCGATCACGGCACAATTCCCCTCATCAAGACGCCGCCCGCCCCGGCCCCGAAAATGAATGCGG
>JAYVVR010000421.1:0-2981 GCA_043786835.1 Armatimonadota bacterium
GCCTGCCCCAGTTGCGGGGCAACCACCAAACAACACCGCGCCGGCCAAAACGCGACCGGCACCCTGCGCCGCGAATGCCGCCGCTGCGAGCGCACTTATACCCCGACGCCAAAGCACCACGGCTACGCACTGGACGTGCGCCGCCAAGCACTCAAGCTGTATGTGGACGGCACCAACCTAACCGAGGTCGCCGCCGAGGTGCTGGAACTCGACGAGCTGCACACGTTCGTCTCCGAAAAAAAGAGCCTGCCTGCCTGTTGACCTGTGTGGACCGAAGCACGTGCTGCATTTTGGGCTTCGGGGCTGTTTGAAGATGGGACGGGGAGGCCATGCAGCAGGTCGTCGATGATGCGCCGCCCGCCCATCGCTACTTCAGCGACGGCTTTCCGACCTGTGCCCAGCTTCTCTGTATCCGGGAACGCGCACGGTGGCAGAGGGCAAGAGCCAGACGTATAGTGTCGAGGGAGACAACGCCAAGCTGCACCATTATTTGGCACGACTTGATTTGGCACGACTTGGCCGCAGGAGCCGGTGTTTCTCGCGGTGCATCTGGGCGCTGCAGCGGGCCGTGGCACTGTTCGTCTGCGCCTGGAACAAGCGGCAGAGGTTCAAGCGAGCGTTCGCGAAAGCGCCGGCTCACGTCCGCGATTTTGTTGCCGACTTAATCCAAACACTCCTCAATAAACGAGAGAAAAATTCGATGGCTCCTACACTTACGCCCGAAGTTGAGACTGTGGTTGAGGAGCAGGCACGTTGGCAAATTGTTCAGCAGCAAGGAAGGGCAGCAGCAGCCTCCGAAAGAAGATGCTCGACCTTGTCAAAAGAAGATGCTTTACCTTGTCACAGGTTTTTTCTATATGCAGTCGCCCTGCCCGCAAACGGGGGGCGCATTTTGGCTTGAAACCGGTTATAATAGAAAGTTATGCTGACCGAACCCACTGCTGATGCCCTGCCTGAAATTCTGCTTGCCGAGACGCTAAACATTTTAAAGAACCGCCTTGCCGACGGCGTCAAAGTCACGCCGGTGTGTCTCGCGGTCATCGGCTGGCTGTGCGAGACACCGACCGACCCGGCAGTCGCGGAAATCCGGCGCACCGACGAGGGCCGGGTCTGGCTCCGGCTCTCCGACGAGTCCCGCATGGAACCCCTCTGCGCATTTCTCGACTTTCTCTCCCAAATCCGCATCATCGGCAGCTCGCTCGGGCTGACTGAGCCCCAAATCCAAACACTGATTGCCTGGACCCGCTCACGGCTTGGCTAGACTCTCGTTCGCCAGCCAATCGGCGTAGTTCGGACGCGGCAAGTCGAATAAATCAGTCGTGTGGACGTACCAGCCGCCGCCGTGCATTCGGCCAATCAACTCAAGCTGCTCGACGTTGACGCGCATCTTTCCGGGTTCGACAAACGCATCATCAATGTGCAGAAAGACGACTTCGCCCAGCACGATTCGATTGTTTCCAATTTCGACAATCGAATGCAGGCGGCATTCTAAGCTGACCCGCGCTTCGGCAAGGCGCGGCGCGGCGACCCGCACCGAAGCCGCCGTTGTCAGGTGGGCGGCGGCAAGCTCGCTTTCTCCCGCCGGGAAGTCAATCGCGCAGGTATTCATTGCGTCGGCCAGCCCGGCGTGAACCAGATTCACCACAAACTCGCCGGTACCCGCGATATTCGCACGGGTGTCTTTGGGTGAGCCGACCTCTTTGTTGGCGATCCCAAGCGCGACTACCGGCGGGCTGCTGCCGAGTAAATTAAAAAACGAATACGGGGCGGCGTTCACCACCCCGCTCCTGTCTACCGTCGAAACCAGCGCAATCGGACGCGGGACGACCACGCTTGCCAGCAGCCGGTATGACTGCGCCGTGTCCATCGTATCAATCGGAAACTGCATAACTCTCTTTTTCTAATGGCTGCCCGGCGCACGGTGGCGCAGGCGGTCGAGGGCAACGGCGGCGATGATCACGATGCCGATGATGATCTGCTGGACGTAGGCGGGCCAGCCCATCTGCTGAGAGCCATTTCGCAAAAGCGCCATAATCAGCGCCCCCAGCAAAGAGCCTAAGACGGACCCTTCGCCGCCCGACAAGCTGCCGCCGCCGATGACAACCGCCGCAATGACGTCAAGCTCCGCGCCCACATCCACCGTCGGGTCGCCCTGGGAGAGCCGTCCGAACTGCAAAGCTCCCGCAAGGCCGAAGAACAGGCCGGCCAGGGCGTAAATGGCGATTTTGAGACGGTCTACCCGAAGGCCCGACAGGCGGGATGTGATCTCATTCGAGCCGATGGCGACAATGTAGCGGCCCAAAATCGTCTGGCGCAGGATAATCGCCGTTCCAATGCCGAGCGCGATCGTGATCCAGACGCCGGGGGTCACCAGGAGCCAGGCCGGCTCGGGAAATGTCGCCGCAAGGCCCGTAATCCAGTAGCCCGGCGCAGTGACCGCCTGCTCATTTGCCAGCCAGCTCGCCATCCCGCGCAGGACCCCGAGCATCCCCAGCGTCACGATGAACGGCGTTACCCGCAGCGTCGTAATCAGGGTGCCGTTGATCGCGCCGGTGACGCCGCCGACCGCAATCGCCGCCAGCACGGCAAGCGCCGGCGGCACATGTTTGTTGAGGAGAATGGCGACGACCACGCTGGTCAGCGCGAAAACCGATCCGACCGACAGGTCAATGCCGCCGCTGATGATGATCAAGGTCATGCCGAGGGCGCCAAGGCCGACAATGACGGTCTGAGTGGCAACGCCCCGGAAGTTGTCGAGACTCAAAAATGTCCCGCGAATGGCCGGCGACAGTGAAAACAGGCCGATGACCAGCGCAAGACCGATAAACGGGCCGAGAACCGCCAGAAGTGGCTGCCACGAGCGCGGCGCCGCGGCGGTCTCGGAAGGTACGGAGGGCGTACTCACATTCATGGGCGGTCCTTTCTTAAAAGGGAGAGTAGGAACCTCACCCGGTCTCGTTCCTCGCCCACCCTCTCCTTCA
>JAYVVR010000422.1:0-8396 GCA_043786835.1 Armatimonadota bacterium
GGGAGTTGCCCTTTGAAGCACGGGGGTTCAGCCCCGTGTTCCGCATTCCCTACCCCGCCCCCTCCACTACCTTAATCTCATCGTCGGTCAGTCCGTACAACGCGTACACCAGCGTATCAATCTGCGTGTCCGTCGCCTCAATCTGCATTTGCAGCATGTTCTTTTCCGTTGCCGGCCGCGCCGCCGCCTTCTCTTTATGCATGGTCAGCATCCGCTCCACCAGCTCCACCATTTTATCATGCTTGGTCTTTTCAGCAGGCTTGTCGAAGTCTATTGTTCTGATTGGTAACTTAAAAACCGGTGGCTTCTACATCGGCAAGTCTATCCAGGGCTGTGTTTCGGCCAAATGACCCAGCACGAAATCTGCCCACAAACGGTGCAAGGTCCAGTCGAGTGGGCCGCAGTGGCCCATGCCCGCCTGCTCCCGGTAATCTACCGTCAAACCTAGCTCGCGCATCTTTGGAACCAGTCTGTCTGAGTGCCGCACTTTGTCTACCAGCGTATCCTGGTCGCCCTGAATGACCAAATACGGCACATCGGGCAGGCGGTGCGCCTGATGCTGCGGCGAATGGGCAATCAAAGCCTCGGAGATGTCGCCGTAGGAGCCGAACGTATGGTGCAGAGTACGCGGCAGATCGGTCGCCGGATAGTTCGCGGCGACGGCCACAACGTTATGCCGACTGACAATCGGGTAAAGCAGGGCGGCAGACCCGCCCGCCTGACCCCATTCCAGCTCGGTTGCGTTCGGCCCTTCCCCCTTCATTCCGTTTCCCCCTAGTCCGGGGAACTCTAAAATCACGCCGCGAATGGGGCCATTCAAAAAGCCATCGTTCGTCCACGCGAACTGCTGTATCTTTGCAGGGTCCATTGTTCAGTCTTCAATCAGCCGACGCAGTGCGGCTTCATCCCAGCCATAGCCGACATCGTCATAGGTGACGCCTTTGATCACCCGCTGCGTCGTGCGGACGCAGGCCCCACCGAGCACTTCGTAAAAGCCGCGCGCAGGGTTCCGCACATGGGTCCAGAGCATCAGAGTTTGGAAGCCGTTTTCGCGCAGCCGCCGGGCAGCGGCGGCCATCAGCCGCCGCCCCTGTCCCCTACCCTGCTGTGATTTCAGCAAATAAAGTGTCTGGATTTCAGCGGCATAGTCGGGGTCGCCAGAGCGTTCTTTGCCGCCATGCACAAAGCCGACAATCCCGCCGTTCTCAGCTTGGGCGACAAACGTGCAGCTTCCGCCAATGCTATTCTGGAGAATGCCCTGCCACACTTCAGTGCGCTCGGCGACCGAAAGTGCATCTAAATGCTCCTGGGGCATGATGCCGGGATAGGTAGTGCGCCAGCTTTCGACATGAACGAATGCAATCCCGGCGGCATCGGCAACGGTCGCTTCCCGAAGAGTCATGTCTGCCCTACCGCGACACTGCCCTCATTGTCGCACGAATACAAGATAGACTTGTCGTCTTTCATAGTCTCCAAATGTACCGGGCGGGACCAGAGCTTCTGGATATTTCGCAGGACGCGCTCGGTGTACTCCGGGTCAAGCGCCTTGCCGTCGTAGGCATGCTTCAGATACAGCTCGCCCCGGCGCTTGTAATCGCCATCGTCCACCGTCAAAATCGGCTGGCCGAAGTTTGTCATCGAGTCCACAATTGTGTCCCGCACTTTGCGCCAGTCCGTGTCCTGAACCACCCAAAGCTCCTCGCCGTCCACTTCTTCCAGCTTGTAGGTATATAAATCCAGCTTCTTAACGAGCGGCTCGGTTAAGTATTTGCGCAGGAACGTGACATCGTTATCCTCCTCGCACACTTGGAAGATCTTCGCTCGGCCCTCGCCCGACGGACGGGCAATCGGCCGCCCCATCCAGTCGGTTTCTTCTTCGTCGCCGACTTCAATCTTGCCGTCCCAGCGCCTTTCAATATCTTTCAAAATCTGAAACCCGACATAGTAGGGGTTGATCTGCATCTTCGAGCCCGACGGCGACAGGACCGACGAATGCAGACGCCGGAACTCCCAATGCTCCTCGCTTGTCAAATCGAGCGACTCCAAAATCTTCTCATGCCAGTACGACGCAAAGCCCTCGTTCATGATCTTCGTCCGCATCTGCGGCAGGAAGTACAGCATTTCGTCATGAATAATTTGCAGAATGTCCCGCTGCCAGTCGGTCAGCTTCGCGCCGTACTCAATCAAGAAGCGCAGCAGATCTTTTTCAGGTTCTTCCGGGAACTTGCGGCCTGCCGGACGCGGACGAGGGGCATAACCCGAAACATTCCAGATATCGTCGTAATCCGTTTCCGACGGCTTTCCGGCGTTCAAGCGGTCGTCTTCATGCTGCTCCGGCGTCTTGCGCCGAATCTGCGGGGCCGTCGGATCAAAATGCTCTTCAATCGTCATCACTATATCAAGAAAATCTTCCACTTCCCGCCAGCCGAACTCCTGCTCGTAGGCGCGAATTCGCTCAGCATGGAGCCGCATCTGCTCGACCATCCGCCGGTTCGTATGGGCAAAGTAGGTATTATGCTTGAAAAAGTGGCAGTGGCCGAGAACGTGCGCGGCAACAAACTTATGCGAGAGCATCGAATTGTCTTCGACCAGAAACGCCTGGCACGGGTCGGTGTTAAAAACAATCTCATAAATCTTCGACATGCCGTACTCGTAAGATGTCTTTTGCCGGTGGTAGTCCCGCCCGAACGTCCAGTGCGAGAACCGCGCTGGCAGGCCGTAAGCGCCCAGCTCATAGATGACATGCTGAGGCGCGACCTCAAAATGGGTCGGAAACGGGTCCAGCCCAAACTCCTGCGCCTGATCCCAAATAATCCCCAGCCACTTATTCAGCTCCACAGTTTCCGCCGGTGAAAGGCTCATCGTGTTCCCCCTTGCTGCTGCTCCGCTAATGCTTCCCGAATCATGAAGACAAGAATGCCAAGAATTATGCTTAAGTCTTAGATGCCATGTTCCGTCACATCTGTCACAACCTCTGCACCGGAGAGGCGCAGAAATTTCCAGTTGCTGCCCGTGGTGACCACGCATAAATCGCAGGCAGGGGCGCCGCACGGGCGGCGTTAAACCGCTGCGCCGCCACCATCTCGGCGACGCACTGACCGATGCCTGCCTTGATGTTCTCGTTTTTGGCTTCTACGACGGCAACAACGGGAGCCTGCACGAAAAGCTGCAAAGGCGATAAGCTGAACAAGAAATCACAGACCCCGCGCAGTCCTGCCTCGGAGTCAACAATGAAGTCAATTCCAGAAAAGAGGCTGACCCGCCCTCCCAGCTGACGTCGGACTTCTGCCAGCACGGGAGCAATAATGAACTCGGAACGTGCTTTTTCTGTGCTGACTTCCAGGGCAAGCGTCACGGACTCCCCTAGTGTTTCTCGAAGCAGCGAACTCAGTGTCGCGAAAGCCGCCTCCACGAAGGCATCTGGCTGGGACACGACCCGCAGGTCAAACAGACGGATCATCCCATCTAAAGTGAACTCATTGTAAGCCATAAACTGCTTTCCTAGTGTGCGGGCGCTCCGACCGGGCCTTTGGCGAAGAATTTTTTGAGTGCGGGCCAGACGTCTTCTTTGTCGTTGATCTTGACCAGCACAACGCGTGGGTCAGCGCTAAACGCTTCTTCATACGCCTGCCCGAGCGGGGCGAAGCCGAACGATGACTGCCAGCCGTCGCTGCCGATCTCGCCGTAGCCGATCAAATTGCAGAGGTCGCGCATTTTCTTGACCAAATCCACGCACTCGGCGTCGCCCCAGTTGTAGCCATCACTGAAGAGGAACGGGTAGATGTTCCACTCGCGCGGATTGTAGCGCTTGCCGATGATGTCGAGGGCCAGCTTGTAGGCGCTGCTCATGCGGGTCCCGCCGCTGTCGCCGAGGCCGAAGAACTGATTCTCCGTGACTTCTTTGGCTTCGGTGTGGCAGGTAATAAAGACAATCTCTGTGTTGGTATATTTCGTCTTTAGAAACTGGGTCATCCAGAAGTAAAACGACCGACAAATATATGCCTCGAACTCGCCCATGGACCCCGAAACGTCCCGCATGGCGAAAACGACGGCGTTTCTCTGCGGCTCGGTAATAATCTCGTAGTTCTTGAAGCGCTTGTCTTCCGGGCGCACTTCCCACTTATTTTCGTTGCCGAGCCGTGAGTTTCGGCGATAGGCTTCGAGAAGCGTCCGCTTGCGGTCCAAATTAGACGCGATACCGCGCCGGGTGATGGTATTGAACTCCATCTGCTCGGATAAAATCTGCCTGGAGCCTTTGTCTTCCAAATTCGGCAGCGACAGGTCTTCGAAGACCATTTGGGCCAGCTCATCGAGCGTGAACTCAGCTTCGTAGTAATCTATGCCAGGGTCCTGGCCGGCCTGCTTGCCGACCCCCTGCCCTTCTTTGTCCGACGGCGCACGGCCTAAAACGTCGCCGGGCTTGGTGCCGCCCGCACCCTGACCGACCCGCTCCCGGTCATGGGGGTCAAACCGAATACGAGGCAGTTCCAGGCCGCGCACCGGGACTTTGACAATCTTGCCCCGGTCGGCAGTGATAATATCCTGCTGAGAGATAATGTCGCCTAGGTTCTGCTTGATGACTTCTTTGATCTTGTCGTTGTGACGCGCCCGGTCCCGGTCGGCCCGCCGGTGCAGGTCCCAGCTATCATCCGACAGTGAATACAGTGGGTCAGCCATAATTACACCCTCCCGTTTCTTTCAGTCGCCCCGGCGCGTGCGGCGACAATTTGCTTGACGGCAAAATACTCCTGGACATTCTCGGCGGTAATCATGCCGAGCAGGCGGCCGTCGCTTGCCGGGTCAAGAACCAGCAGCGGCCCGCCGGACGCTTGCAGTACCGGCAGTGTCGCCCCGAGGTCGTCGTCCGGCCCCACAAAGGCAAACTGCCGGAACATCGCGCCTGCGACATACGCCGACGGCCCCGACTCGACCAGCCCCCGCAGCAGTCCGTCACGGGTCAGTAGCCCCTGCACGGTTTCCCCCAGCATGACCGGAAAGTCATGCTGGGACGTGTCTAAAAGTGCATCGGCGGCTTCTTTGAGCGTATTGCCAGTTGTCAAAGTCCGCAGATCGGTCATCATCGCGCTTCGGATTTGAACGCCCTCGCCAAGCGCCGCCTGCTTGTAGGCAAACGCTTCCTGGCCTGCGCCTAAGTAGATAAAGAACGCGATAAACATCAGAAACCATTGGTGACCGAAAATCGCCCAAATCCCCGCGCCGATTGCGATAGTCTGCCCAATGGTCGCCGCAATCGCCGTTGCCCGCGCCGGCGGCATATTGAGTGCCAGCAGCGCCCGCAGAACCCGTCCGCCGTCCATCGGAAACGCCGGGATCAAATTGAACAGCACCAGAGTGATGTTCGCGAGCAGCACTTTGGCGAGAAACACCGGCAGGGTTTGCACCGGCGACTGCAAAAGTGTCAAGAGCGAAGGCGCTTTGAGCGCAGTCAGCGCTCCCCACAACAGTAAAGCAATCACGACATTGACCGCAGGCCCGGCCACCGCGATTGCTAGCTCCTGCTTCGCAGTCGGACGCTTTTCGATACGCGCGACCCCGCCAATTGGGTACAGCGTAATATCTAAGACCGGAATGCCGCAGCGCTGAGCGACCACGCTATGCCCCAGCTCATGCAGGACAACGCACAAAAAAAGCGCCAGCACATACGCGATGCTGAGGCCGCCCGCCCCGTTCGGCCCGGCAAGGCCGACCCAGAGCAGAAACAGCAAAAAAGTAAAGTGCAGCCGGATTGGGATACCGGCGACAGTAGCAACCCGCAGTGCCGACAGACCGGTTTGCGGAGGTGCCGGTGATTGAGAGGGCGCGGGCGATTGATTCAGTTCAGGCATAAAGACTTTCTGTGCTACTCGCAGTAGCGCTCCGCCAGCTCCGGCGGCATACAGTTCGCGGTACCGGACTGTTCGGACTTCCGAATGACGCTGATAGTGCCGTCCAGCTCGAGAAACGCATACCGGACATCTTCGAGGGTAATCATGTTCTGCCCGCGCAGCCCGGCGTTTAGGTCAGGCCGCGAGACCGCGTACTTTGTCATGTTTTCGCCCAAGATTGCCCCGTTATAGACAAGCAAAATCGGCTCACCTTCGAGAATACGCCGTACTTTGAGACTTCTCGCCGTCCACCGGTTCAGCCCGGCCGAGAGCAGCAGCAGCGTTACCCCACCGGTCAGCGCTCCCAAAATCGAGTTATCGTCGCCAATCAGCGCATTCTGCACGACGTTTGAGAGCAAAAGCACAATCAGCAAGTCAAACGTCGTATTCTGCGTTAAGTCCCGCTTCGACATAAAGCGAAACGCGATCAGCAAAGCGAGATAGACCAAGACAGGCCGAATGATCTTCTCAGCCCATGACAGCTTCGGCATGAGAACGTCATGCCATGGAATGTGAAAAAGTGAGTGTTCCAGTTTAGTCTCCTACTGCGCTTCGATGCGCCCCAACAGTTCGTTGATTGTCCAAATAGCGCTCGGCATTGCTTCCGGCGCAAGCGTCTCCGTCTGTCTTTCCATCAATGCAGTCGCCATTAGTTATCCCTCTGCTGCTCTCTTAGGCCCTCGAACTGAATGCCGTAGAACACGCCTTCAATCGTGAGAATGAGTTCCAGCACGTCGTCTTGTTCTCCATCCCGCCACGGTCGCTTATACTGCTCATGGGCAGCTAAGCACTCATTGGCCGAGTTTCCCAGTGTCCACAGCGCTGCCGCAAGCGACCTGTCAAACCCCGATTGACCCTGCAATCCTCCGCACAGAAGACGCAGTGCTCGAAGCAAATCACTCATCCGTTCGGGGTTCACCTCGTCACCGGAATGAAGCAAGATGAGTGCCGCATCGTCGGGCGTATCTTCACCCGCAAACCCTTCGCGCAGGACTAACGCGATGGCTTCTTCAAGGGTCATAAAAAGCGTCCTGCGGAAACTTTTCGGTATCGTCTCACAATTTGGCCGCCCGCCGCCTGCCTTTGGTCATGGACTGCCGTGGCGTGTTCCTTTTCATGACCCAGCGAAAGGGCCGAACGCCAGAAATCAATCAAAACCAGCACGAACGAGACCCCGGTAATCGCCCCGCCAGTCCAAAACAACGCCGTTGCGACGGCAAAGTTCGGTTTCAGATGGCTCTGCGAGAGGGTGGCAGACGCGAACATCAGCGTGTAGACCAGCATTGACACGAAGATGCCGGTGATCGCCGCCGTGTTGACCAGGTAACGTTCCCAAGATATGTTCGACTGCCGGGCTAAGTTCTCGCTGCGCTTATCGGAGCAAACGGAGCGAATAATCTCGCCGGTGATGACCCGCATCCGTTCGGAGACGTTGATGTTGCGATTGATCAGCGCAATCAGCACAGACGCGCTGCCCGCATACAGCGGGATAATCATTGCTTTGAAGAAGTCCATGTCCATCAGAAACCTCTTCTTGGGATAGACGCGTTCATTCCCATTTTCCCGCCGCGTCTTTGTCCTTCGGATGCCCGACCAGCCAGAAACCCACCAGCGCACACTCGACCGCAGTCATCAGCGAGATCAAGCTGTCTTCCTCTTGCTCGGTTGCCAATGGCTTGCCGAGAGCGCTGTTTGCCTCAACCCCGATAATCCACAACGCACCTGCCATCTTCCGATTGATTGCCGTATCGTTTCCGATGGACTCATGCACCGTGTCAATCGCTTCAATCAGGCGGCTGATCCGGTCCGCAGCCGGCATATGCCCTTCATGCAGAGTGGTCGGCACGGCATCGTCAGGCACAGGCTCCGTCATCATGCCCTCGGTCAAAACAAGGGCCTCGGCTTCTTCCAAAGTCACTCTACTAACCTTTCTAGCTATTGAGAGGCAGCGTCACTTGTCTCAATAGTCATGGACTACTCTTTCAAGCGCATAGAACAAAGCGGTGAGGTCGTCTTGTTCAGCAGGAAGCCATTCATCTTGCAGACAGCGATTAGCTTCAACGCCGAGTGTCCACATCGCCCCTGCCAAGCGGCGATCCAGGATAGCCTCTCCTTTAATGGCCTTATGAACGGTGTCAACAGCCTCGATCAAGCGATGCACCTGCTCATGGTCCAGTGGGTATCCTCGATGAAGCATGATGAAAAGAGCATCTTCGGGAGCAGTGCCGTTGTCAGAAATCCCCTCGCGCAATACCAAAGATTTGGCTTCTTTGATAGTCATGGCATCACCGGTTGCGCCGAGATGCTATACGAAAACCCGTGAAAAGTCATGCCGGGCCGAGCATACGGCGAAACGCCTTCCGCGGTGAACAGACACTGGGTTTCGTCGGCAAAAATCAGCTCTACTCCAGCTCCAACCCGGTAGCGCTCCGTGTCATCGTCGAGCGTCTGATGAATACGCTCATACAAAATGCCCGCTGCCGAAAAGCTTTCTAAAGCGTCGGCGACCAG
>JAYVVR010000423.1:0-2961 GCA_043786835.1 Armatimonadota bacterium
GGCGTCAGCCTGGTCGAGTCTATCAAAGTCCGCGAGGAAGAAATGGTCTTTACGCCGCCCCGCGAGATGAAGCTGCTGAAGATGGCGCATGGGATAGGGAAGTAGGAACGCGGCAAGAGTAGGAACGCGGCAGCAAATTGCGACGCTAAGAGACTGTATAGAAACGATTCCGAAGTCCCCCCCGCCCCCAATAATGGGGGAGCATGAAGGAAATGAAGGAGGCATTGCGTCCTCTCTCCGGTTCCCCCATTATTGGGGGCTGGGGGGGGCTGCTCGGCTTTTTATACAGCTCCTAAGGCTTTATCGGGGTGCGGGGCGAAGCGCCTAATGTCTGTCTTCGCGGACAGAGAAGTCCAGCGAAGCTGGTACCCGCGCCTCCTACTCTCGTTTCGATTTGTGCCAATCACTGTGTTCTGCCTTCCAGGTCTGCCCTAAGGCAGCCCCTTGAAGCGGATTGGGATAGACCAGTGCATCAGCGGAGTGAAAGGCTGCCGCTTGGCATCCGCGCCCCACACCCCAACACAGCCTTAGCGCAGGATTTCAATCCCGCGCTTCTACGCATTACTGGTACTATTATGCTCCTGGAAAACAAAATTGCCCTCGTCACCGGCGCGGGCCGGGGCATCGGAGCCGCCGTTGCTCGGCGGTTCGCAGCGGAGGGCGCAAAAGTCGTCGTCCATTACCATACCAGCCGAAAAGGTGCTGAAACACTGGCGGAGGAAATTGGCGGCCTCGCACTTGGCTGCGATTTGACCGACCCCTTTACGACCGAAGCCCTGGTCGCCGATGCAATCTCTCATTTCGGACGCATTGACATTCTTGTCAACAATGCGTCGTCGTTTGCGTCTGATTTAGACTTCGCGGCGGCGACCTGGGACGATTATCAGGCTGAGTTCGCCGGCGTCGTCGGTACAACAATCAACCCTACCAAAGCGGTCGTGCCGGTGATGAAAGCGCAGAAGTCGGGGCGGATCATTAACTTCGCCGCAACCCTGCTTCAGCGCCCGGCGTCAGAATATGTCGTGCATACGACCGCAAAAAGCGCTTTGATTGGTCTGACCCGGACGCTGGCCCGCGACTTAGGCCCGCACGGCATCACGGTCAACTTGATCTCGCCGGGCATGACGCTCTCCGACTATTCCCAAAACCTGCCCGGTGACCAGAAAGCCCGTGTCGCCGCGCTGACCCCCTTGCGCCGCCTCGCCACCCCCGAAGATGCCGCCGCCGTTGCTGTCTTCTACGCATCCCCGCTGGCCGGCTTCGTTACCGGCGCAAATATCGCCCCCGACGGCGGTTTAGCAATCTTGTGAGTGATGAGCCAGCCAATCATTGTTCCCAAAAATGCCCCGCACAGCACTTGATAGGGGAAATGCGCGTGGCCTTCGACCCGCGACCAGCCGATCGCGATGGCGGCGGCAAACCACAACCCTGTCCCGCGCGGAACGGCCCGTGCCAGCAGCCAGGCCAGCGCGAATGCAAACGTCGTATGGCCGCTTGGGAAGCCTGATGGGTCCCCGTCCGGGCGCGGCAGCCGCGTCGCCTGCTTCAAGCCTTCGACGCAGAGCGGCGTCAGCGTCGCCGCCAGCCCCACCCACCAAAAGCAGCGACGATCCCCCCTGGCCCCACGCCAGAGCAGCAGAAGGAGCGTTAGTCCAATCAGGCCTTGATACAGCGTGTGGCTGCAAAAGTCCCCGGTAAGCTGCATCGCCCGAACGGTCCAGGGCAGATGCACAAGAGACGCTGCCAGCACAAAGCCGCTCCCGAGCGGCCAGAGCCAGAGCGTCCGAAAGTTTTTCATCACTCTAACGCTACGCTGTGTTTAGGCCGCTTGGTTCCGTCGCGTTTGCCTGAACGTGCTGTGTTTCCCGCAAACTGTGTCCTAATCCCGCAAACCGATATTCGCAGAGATGACTTGATATGGCGAGTTCATCGAAAACCCATGCTTCTTCCGCCGTGACGAAAAGGTGTTGGCAATACTGGAAGTCTGAATGCCCTGCCTAAGAACTAAAAATACGGGCTGAAATTGCCATCGAATATCAAACACTCAAACGCGGCGGCGGGCAATGCCGTCGAGCTTCGAAAGAAGATTGGGTAGCGGCCCGAGATAGCTGAAGGTATACTGTCAGGCATGGTCCCTCTTTTGCCTGCCTGCCCCACGTGTGGCAGCCTTCACGTCAGTTTGTTCGGTCATCAAAGCGGCAAGCAGCGCTACCGCTGCCGCCTGTGCAAGAAAACCTGGCGGGACAACCCACAGCCGCATGGCACTGACCCAGGCCGCAAGGCGATGATCCTCGCGGCCTACCACGAGCGGATGTCCATGCGGGGCCTCGCCCGCACGTTCGGCGTCTCTCGCGGTACCGTCACCGCCTGGCTAAAAAAAAGCGAGCCATCTACCGCCCCTGAGCCAGACGCTCGTGCAGACTCAGGCGGATGACGTGCTAGAACTCGACGAGATGCAGCACTGGCTACCCGGAGGGTGGTCGTTCGTTCGGTTTCGCAAAAACAAGCGCTGGGTCTGGCTGGCCCGGTGCCGCCGTACCCGCCAGATCGTCGCGTATGCCATCGGCGACCGCAGCGAGACCACCTGCCGCCTGTTGCTGCACTGGCAGACCTGGAAGGTGGGAGCGGGTTCCCGCCGCGTATACGAAGTAATGCACTCTTGTGCATACAAGCGCGGTGTGTTGTACACGGATTTTTGGTCGGCGTATACCGAAGTGCTGCCCGAAGGACAGCATCGAGCGACGGGCAAAGGGGCAGGGCAGACCTGCCACCCTAATAAAGCCTCACATCGAAAGATTTAATGGCATTCTGCGTCAGCGATTGGCGCGGTTTGTGCGGCGGACGCTTTCGTTCTCGAAGAACGATGAGATGCACGAGATTTGCTTGCTTTTGTTCTTGCATCAGTACAACCGACGCATCCAAATCATGCTAAACAACTAAATGAGTACCACTACCGAAAAA
>JAYVVR010000424.1:0-2958 GCA_043786835.1 Armatimonadota bacterium
GTGTACTTGGGCACGGATAACCCGCAGCAGCGGCAGTCTTTGTATGACCTGTGCGGGGCGCACGGCGTCAAGTACACCATTGATCGTCCCCCGCTCTCCGACAACATCCTGGCGATTGCCGCTACGTTTGTTCCGGTGCTGATTTTAGGCGTGATTTTTTATGTGTTTTTCATCCGGCAGGCACAAAACGGCGGCAATCAGGCCATGTCGTTTGGACGCTCGAAAGCCAAGCGGCTCAATGACAATGTCCCGAAAGTGACGTTTGACGACGTCGCCGGTGTGGATGAAGCCAAACAAGAGCTTCAAGAAGTCGTTGAGTTCTTAAAGAACGCGAAGAAGTTCCAGGCGCTCGGTGCAAAGATTCCAAAAGGCGTCTTGCTGCTCGGCCCGCCCGGATGCGGCAAAACCATGCTGGCCCGCGCGATTGCCGGCGAAGCAGGGGTCCCGTTCTTCCACATCTCAGGCTCCGACTTCGTGGAAATGTTTGTCGGTGTCGGTGCATCCCGTGTTCGTGACCTGTTCGACACGGCCAAAGCCAACCGGCCTTCGCTGATCTTTATTGACGAAATTGATGCCGTCGGCCGCCAGCGCGGCGCAGGTCTCGGCGGCGGGCATGATGAGCGGGAGCAGACCCTGAACCAGCTCCTGGTTGAGATGGACGGCTTCGACCAGAACGCGGGCGTCATCATGATTGCCGCGACAAACCGGCCTGATGTCCTTGACCCGGCCCTTCTGCGCCCAGGCCGCTTTGACCGGCAGGTGACGGTTGATCCACCGGATGTCCGGGGCCGCGAAGCGATCTTGAACGTCCACCTGCGCGGCAAGCCGCTGGCCGATGATGTCAGCGCTCAAAATCTCGCCCGCCGGACGCCCGGCTTCTCAGGGGCTGACCTGGCAAATCTCGTCAACGAAGCGGCGCTTCTTGCAGCCCGCTACGACAAAACAAAAATCGGCGTGGACGACTTCAACGAAAGTGTTGACCGCGTTGTCGCCGGACCGCAGCGCAAGTCGCGGATTATGAACGAGACGACCCGTGAGCGAATTGCTTACCATGAAGTCGGCCATGCCGTCGTCGGTGAGCTGCTGCCGAACGCGAACCCAGTGCACAAGGTCTCGATCCTGCCGCGCGGCCGCGCTCTCGGCTACACGATGCAGTACCCGACGGAAGACAAGTACTTGACCACGCGCCAGGAGTTCATGGACGACATCAGTGCCCTGCTGGCGGGCCGCGTTGCGGAGGAGACGGTTTTCAGTGAAGTCACGACCGGTGCATCCAACGACTTCGAGCGGGCGACTGCGATTGCCCGTGCGATGGTCTGCGAGTACGGGATGAGTGATCGGCTCGGACCGGTTGTCCTCGGCACCCGCCACGGAAGCCCATTCCTGGGCCGTGACTGGAACGAGGAGCGCAATTACTCAGAGACAATCGCACTTGAAATAGACAAGGAAGTGCGCTCAATTATAGATGAGTGCTACGAGCGGTCCCGCGTGATTTTGACCGAAAACCGTGCGAAGATGGACCAAATTGTTCGGGTGCTTTTGGAGAAAGAGATGCTTGAGCGTGAGGACTTCATCGCCTTGATGGAGGGTGCGGTCGCGCCGGTCTATGTGAAGCCGATCTCGCCGCAGGCACCGCCGCCAAGCACTGGGGAGACGCCGCCGGCTGCCGAGTCGGAAAAGCCGCGCCGCCTGCCGACAAACCTTCGGCCCGAGCCGGCCTAGTACTCGGTTCCTAAGTCCGTGTGTTCTTTCTTTCGGGCGGGGTGAGAACCCCGCTCTTTTTCTTGCGTATAGGTTCCTATGGACACAAATTACAGCTACCGACTTTCCCGTTTGGTTCGCACTCAAAGCTCCGAAATCTTCCTGATTTGGGAGGAGGACCGACGCATCGGCCAGCTTGACCTGCATTTTGCCGTCGAAAGCCGCACCATCCACGCGACGCTTGTTTTGGAGGCTGACCTGCCGGTGAGTGTCGAAGAAGAGCTGCTGGCTCAGATAGACGATGATATTGTCTCGTCCTACCTGCCGTCGTTTGAGCGCGAAGACTTTCTGGTGACGGTATTCCGGGGCGAAGAAATCTCAAATTACACCGACTCCTCCGGTGCTCTCGACGACATTGACGACGCCCCGTTCGATGACGATGACGACGATGAGGACGACGAAGACGACCGGCCCCGGCGCATTCGATAAGAACCCCTCCCGCTCGTTCCGGGCACTTGCGGCGTCCTGCCTCAGTCTGGCACTTGCGGCATCCTGCCTCAGTGTCGCTCCCTTTCACCTCGCTATGGAGGCTTTGCGACTGGAGGCCCCTGTTAGGGAAGGGCAAAGAAGTTAGATGCAGTGACGCCGCTGGCTCCTGTTCGCTTTTCTTGTCCCGTATTATCCTTTCCTAGCAGGGAAGGGGTTCTCGCCTAACAAATCTTATGCCGAATGCCGATAAAAGTAACAGTATCTCCTAAACTGAGAGGCGTACTTTTGAGGAGCAAGGCAAATTATGACGGTGGTTCTTCCGACAGGCGGCACGAAACGAAAAGAGCTGGGACATCTGCTGATCGAGCAGGGGCATCTCAAAGAGCAGCAGCTCACCCAAGCGCTGACGTTCCAGAAGCAGTCCGGTAAGCCGCTCGGCGAAGTTTTGGTTGAGCTGGGGCTGGTTGGTGTCGAAGATGTCACGCGGGCAAGAGCGCAGCAGGTAGACGCCGCGTATGTCGCGATGGAAGATGTCGCGGTTGACAAAGAGATTTTGGCGCTTGTCCCAGCAGCGCTGGCCCACAAATACGCCATTCTTCCCATTGGCAAGACTCCCGATGGCACCCTAAAAATCATTGTCGCCGCGTGGAACGCGCGGGTCATGGAAGCCGCCCACAAGATCGCAACCACCAACCGAATGCGAATTGCCCCGGCGATTGCCACCGAAGCGCCCCTGCTCGCCGCCATCGCCCACTGGTACGGTCCCGC
>JAYVVR010000425.1:0-2955 GCA_043786835.1 Armatimonadota bacterium
TAAGCGGCGAAGCGCTTAAAAATGATGTTCTCGCGCACCTTGGCGAATACGTCCTGAATGCGGAGCTTCGCCGGATTGCCGGTTTCAGTGTGTGTGGCTTCGAGAAGCTCGTCCACAGTCGCCGCGCCGGGGTTTTCAATCGCGTGCTTCGCCATGTCGCGGGCGAGCGCGGAGAACTCTTCGTTGCGAGCGACAAAGTCAGTTTCCGAGTTGATCTCAATCAACACGCCAAGCTTGTTATGTTCGCGTACAAGCGCCTCGACAACGCCTTCGGCGCTGCTGCGGTCCGGCTTGACTTCCCGTTTTGCGTTTCGTTCACGGAACAGGCGGATTGCTGCATCCATATCACCTTCGGCTTCAGTTAAAAGCTTCTTCGCTTCCATCATGCCGGCCTGTGTTTTGTCCCGCAATTCTTTGACCATTGCGGCGATAATTTCTGCCATAGTAGTGAGTCCTCAAATCTTTAGAAGTCCCCCCAGCCCCCAATAATGGGAGAGCCAGGTTGGATAACGGCATTAGCCGTTCCTATCATGCTCCCCCATTATTGGGGGCTGGGGGGCGTCTTTTTAGTCTGTTCCCTGCGCCGTTGTCTGCCCAGTCTCCTCGGCGACCTCATGGGCGATTTCCGCCGGGTTCGTCATCGCTTCGCCGCCGGGCGAGGCGTTCTGGTGGGAAATGCCGCTTTGATTGCCTTCGCTCGTCATGCCGCTTGCGCCCAGCTTGGGGTCAAGAACACCCGCCGGCACCTGTGCGCCGCCGGTGACACGCGCTTCGAGCGCTTCCCACTGGGCGGCGACCATCGCGGTATCAGACGCTTCGCCGAGCTTCTGAGCGTCTTCTTCGGTCTCGACAACTTCGGTATCCTGCCACTCGCCCTGGCGGATTTCGATAATCGCATCGGCGATCTTGTTCGAGATCAGCTTGATTGCCCGGATCGCGTCGTCGTTGCCGGGGATCACGTAATCCACTTCGTCGGGATCGCAGTTCGTGTCCACAATCGCGACAATCGGGATGCCGAGCTTGCGGGCTTCCTGGACAGCGATCTTTTCTTTCTTCAGGTCGACGATGAAGATCGCATCAGGCATGCCGTTCATGTCTTTCATGCCGCCGAGATAGTTTTCAAGGCGATCCCGCTCTTCGCGCAGGTCAGCGGCTTCTTTCTTCGGCAGGGATTCCAAAATGCCTTCGGCGTCCAAACGGTCCAGTTCACGCAAACGCGCGATGCGGGTCAAAATTGTTCGGTAGTTTGTCAGCATGCCGCCAAGCCAGCGGGAGTTGACATAGTACGAATGTGAGCGCTTAGCGGCTTCGGCTACCGCTTCTTGAGCCTGCTTTTTTGTGCCGACAAACAAAATCTTGCCCTTGTTTGACGCAATCTCCTGGATAAACGCATACGCGTCATCGAATAGCTTCAGGGTTTGGTGCAGGTCAATAATGTAGATGCCGTTGCGCCCGCCGTAGATATAGCGCTTCATCTTTGGGTTCCAGCGGCGCGTTTGATGGCCGAAGTGGACACCTGCTTCCAGCAGGTCCTTCATCGCGAGAATAGACAAATCGTAGCTCCTTGTGTTGATAACGTCCCCGCCGATCTTCCGCCTTTGCGACCTTCTTTGAGGCACAGCGCAAAGCACGTCCCGGCGAGTGTGGATTGGGAATTTCCGCCCGCAAAGTATACCACAGAAAATGGGTCTGATTCAAGAGGCGGAAGAAGGGCGGTGGAAGTTATACGCACACACAAGTCCAGAAAGGGCGAATGCAAAGAAAGGGCGAAGCAAAGAAAGGGCGAACACAAGGTTCGCCCCTGCGGGGTTCGGAACGGATCAAATGAAACACAAGGCGCGAGCCTTGTGTTCGCCCCCTGGACTTGTGTTCGCCCTTTCTGGACTTGTGTGTTTGGCGTCTATATGCGATTGCGCTGCAGACCTTCGAGCAAGGTAGACATCACGCCGAGACACCAGGCAATCTGAGTCTCGGCGATAACCAGCGGCGGGACGAACTCTATCACGCGCCCATCGCCGGCAGGAAGCAGAATGAGGCCCTGACGCAGAGCTGCCGGGACAAGCGGCAGCGCAAGACCCGGCGAGGCCATTTCAACGCCGAGCATTAATCCGCGCCCGCGCACGTCGACAATAAAATCAGGGAACGCAGCTTGCAGGCCGCGCAGGCCATCCATAAACACCCGGCCGATTTCGCAGGCACGTTCCGGCAGATGCTCCTCTTCCAGCACAGACAGCGCAGCAAGACCGGCGGCACAAGCCAGCGGGTTTCCAAGAAACGTGCTTGTGTGCAAGGCTTCACCCGTTGACTCGCCCCAGGCCGCCATCAGCGATTTCGATGCGACGCAGGCGGAAATCGGCAGACCGCCGCCCATCGCTTTGCCGACGCAGAGAATGTCAGGAATGACGCTTTCGTGCTGACACGCGAACCACGTTCCGGTGCGGCCCCAGCCAGTAAAGATTTCGTCGAAAATCAGCAGAGTATCGGTCGCTGTGCAAAGGTCGCGCAGGCCTAAAAGCCAGCCAGGCGGCGGGACAACGATGCCGCCGCGCCCTTGAATAGGCTCCACAAGAACCGCGCCAGGCTGATGTGCTTTAAGATGAGACTCGATGCGTGCAAGAGGGCAGCCGTAGGGGAGATGCTGAGTGAAGCCGCCAAGCTGAGACTGAAACGGGGCGCGGAAGTCGGCCCGCGCGGTGACGTCCAACGCACCATACGTCAGGCCGTGATAACCGTTCTCAAACGCCAGCACGCCAGGGCGGCCCGTGGCAAGCACGGCGGTTTTAAGTGCTGCTTCAACGGCATCGCCGCCGTTCTGGCCCAAAATAAGCTGGGCTTCGAGAATAGGGACGAGCGACGCAATCCGCTCGCAGAAACGAACTTTCACTGCCGAGGGGTGAACGTCGCCCATGCCGTGCGTCAGCTTTTTGACTTGCGCTTCAATCGCGGCGACAACGC
>JAYVVR010000426.1:0-8349 GCA_043786835.1 Armatimonadota bacterium
CGCGCAGGCGGCCCTGACACCCGCCGCCATTCAAGCGCGAATTCAAAAATACCGGATGGGAACACTGACTGTTCGGGTCGTCGGCGCGAACGGCAAGCCTCTTCAGAACGCCCAAGTGCAGATGACTCAGACCCGCCATGCGTTTCTCTTTGGCTGCAATGCGTTCGGGTATGACCCTGCCGACCCGTCACTGCTCCAAAAGTCCTACCAAAACCAGTTCGCCGCTCTGTTCAACTACGCGACACTGCCGTTTTACTGGGGCACGTTCGAGCCTTCGCCCGGTAAGCCTGACTACGCCCGCCTGCAAGCCATGGCGGACTGGTGCATCCTGCATCAGATCACGCCGAAGGGCCATCCGCTGGTCTGGCATCAAGTCTGGCCCGAATGGGCACCCAAAACCGCCGATGCCGCCATTCCCCTGCTCCATGCCCGGATTGATGCCATCGTGCCGCGCTACAAGACCTCGATCCACTACTGGGATGTTCTCAACGAAGCCAACGGCGCGGCTGGGCAGACGCCGCCGAACGGGGAAAGTGAGTGGATCAAGCGCGACGGTCCGGCCCCCGTCGTCGAAACCGCGCTCGGCTGGGCAAGAAGCGCCGGCAAAGGTCAGCCCGAGACATTTTTGTATAACGATTACGACACGGGGAACCCAAATATTGCGCTTCTGACCCAGCTTCAGCGTGACAAGAAGCTGCCGGACGCCATCGGCATTCAGTCCCATATGCACAGCGGGAACTGGCCGATTTCCGATGTCTGGAACGACTGCCAGCGCTTTTCGCAGTTTGGTCGGCCCATCCACTTTACCGAAACGACCGTTCTCAGCGGCCCATCGCGTACCGTAGACTTCAATGCCCCGTATCCGACCGACTGGCACACGGACGCCGCGCATGAAGCCGCGCAGGCCGCGTATGTGGCGAAGTTTTACACGACACTCTTCAGTCACCCGTCGATCCGGGCGATCACCTGGTGGGACTTCAGCGACAAGGGCGCGTGGCTCAATGCCCCCGCCGGCCTCGTCCGCAGCGACATGACTCCAAAACCCGCCTACGTGCGTCTGCTGAATCTTATCCATCACACCTGGTGGACACACGCCGTCGGCACGACCGACACGCATGGTCTGCTCACCCAACGCGTTTTTTACGGCCAGTATACGATTACAGCACGCGTGGGGGGAACGCGTTCGGAAACAGAGGTGTTCTTTCCGGAGGCGTCAGAACCAAAGAGTGTGACATTGAAAATTCCCGTTCGCGGTCACTCTTGACAGGGCAAACATTTGTTTGCTATAATGGCGCGAAGACACTCCGAAGAAAAGAACCCAGGACACCGACCATGAGAAAGACACCCGCGCCATTATCAGCCCCCTTTGCTAAGCCGACTGCCAAAACGCCGACACTTGAAAAGAAGCTTCCTCTTAAAGCGACTGCAAGTGTTAAAACACCTGTTCCGAAAGCCATGCCCGTTAAAGCCCCCGCCGTCAAGTCTACGCCTGCCCCCGCCGCTAAGCTGCCTGCCAAAACGCCTGCCGCTAAGCCGGTGAAAGTCATTGCCGAGACCCCCGCTACCTACTTCGCCGGGGTCGCCGGACGGGCATGGCGCATGAGCGGCAAACATGCCGTCGCCTACGTCCATACCGCCGCGTTGGCCGGGGAGCTGCTCCAAACCGAGCCGCGCCAGGTGGCAGGGTCCGCGATGGCGATCTATTACGACCGCAAGGGCCGCCCCTTCGCCTGGCAGTTCCGCTTCGACACCGCCCGCTGGGCCGAAGTCACCGGGCGTCTGCTGTAGTAGATTTCAGGCTGCTGTGCGGCATGGTGCGGACAAATATTGAGAGAGTATTCTTATGAACGAATATCAGGTGAGCAAGAATGTCCGTGAGCGATGGGCAGAAATGACCAAGCGAATGCAGCAGGAAGATTACTTGCCGCTGGCGTGGCTTGCTCCCCTTGTTGCTGCTTTCTCACAGCACCCGCGCATTGGGCAGCTCTATCCGTATACAAGTCACCAGCTCTTTTGCCTCAGCCGCACTACAAAATACCCTTGGTCGGCAGACTGCCCACACATCGAAGCGATTGCAGAGAATCGTTTTCGCGTCTATGGAACAAAATATCTCATTGTAGTGGGGACTTATAAAGAGTACCGATGGAAAGAAGCAGAGTATGAGGTTTTAGGCGAGGGCGGCATCTCCGAAGCCGTTCTATGGGCAGACGCGGCTTTGCCGATTGGGTGTGGCCCTGCTATCAACGGTAATTTCGAAGATCTGCGCCGCCTTGAAGGCAAAAGTGTGACGCCCGCCGTAGTAAAAGATTTGCACAGAGCGGTCATTCATGGGGACATAGAGGCTGTGTCGCTCCTGCTGGCGGCGGGAGCCGATATTGATGCCACTGAATATGAGAGGCTGACGCCCTTAATGGTGGCTGTCTTAGGACAAAACAGCGCAATGGTTCGCTTGCTTCTTGAAAAGGGCGCGAATATCCATCTCACGACACATGAGAGCGAGTCGGCTCTTAGTCTCGCTGCCTTTGACGGAAAACGCGCTGAGATTGTTCGAATCTTGAAAAGCGCAGGCGCGGTGGAATAAAGCTGGAAAAAGAGGGTAGGGACAAGCCCTATGCCCTACAATTTGGCTTACAAAGAAAATAATCTCAGTGCCGCGAATTGGTGCTTCCCGACGTCTGCGCCCAGTACCCCAATAAAACCCTACCTCAATAAAACCTTGGTCGTGCCCTTTAGGACATGACTTTTTTAAATCTCCATCGCAAAATGAAAGCGGATGCCGTTGTCTTCGGCGACTGTCAGCGCGGCAGCCGCTTCGTCGAAATCTTCTATGACCCAGTCTGCGTTTTCGACGCTTTCGGGGTGCGCGCGGACATAATCGCGTAAAGTGCGAGTGGTGGCGAGGGCGCTCGCGGGGTCAAACCATTCTTCGATAACCTCGAAGTCAGGCAGCTCACCTTCTTCCAAGCCCATGGTTTCTGCAACCTCATCAGCGCTGACGCTGAAGAACTGCATGAGAGGCGCGACTTCTAAAGACTGGGCCAATGCTTCCAGCACTTCGACGTTGCCGCCAATTCCCTTGCCGCCGAGAAATAACTGCGGCTCGCCCCCCGGAATGTCAGTCTCGAAGACCGGATAAACGGCGACGCTCATTGTATTCTCCTGTTGCCCCAGATTTCCAATCCGGGGGACAATTTCGCACAAAATCTATCACACAAACGCAATCATGACTTCGCTGGCTAAGAAAACGCCTTGTTTGGTCAGGCGGATGGAGTCGCCGACGACTTCGAGAAGACCGCGTTTGGTGAATATTTCGAGTTCGGCGGCGAACTTTTCGCGTGGGTCAAGACCGAAGCGGGCCTTAAAGCGAACGCAGCTCACGCCTTCCTGGGTGAGACGCAGGCCGAGCATCATGGTCTCGGCCATTGTCTCGGCGTCGGTCAGTGTTTCGGTGGAGAGTATGAGATTACTATTGGTTTCAACGGCCTCGGCGTATTGGGCGGGGGTTTTCAGGTTCATGCGGCGAGCGCCATCCAAGTAAGCGGCGGCTCCGCAGCCGAAGCCGTAGTAGGAAGTGTTGCGCCAGTAGTGGAAGTTCTGGCGGCTTTCGCGGCCCGGCTTGGCGAAGTTTGCGATCTCATACTGCTTGTAGCCGTGGGCCGCGGCGGTTTCGACGGCCATCTCGTACATATCGGCAGCGAGGTCGTCGCTTGGCAGGGGGAGACGGCCTTTTTGCTGCAGTGTGTAAAAGCCGGTGCCTTCTTCAACAATCAGCGAATACAGAGAAAGGTGGTTGGTTTCAAGCTCCAATGCCTGGGCGAGCGTGTCCGCCCACTGAGACAGCGTTTGGCGCGGGAGGGCGAACATGAGATCGAGTGAAATATTCTCGAAGCCAGCGGCGCGGGCGGCATGGACAGCGGCTTTAGCTTCATCGGCGGAGTGGGTCCGGTCCATGGTTTTAAGCAGGCCGGGATCGAACGATTGAACCCCGAACGAGATGCGGTTGAAGCCGGCGTCGCGCAGGGTCGAGAGCTGCCGGACATCGAGTGTGCCGGGGTTTGCTTCGGTCGTGATTTCGGCGTCCGGCGTAACCGGCAGGGTGTCGAGAACGGCTTGAAGAAGCGCGGCTTCATCAGCGGCGGGGATGGCGGTGGGGGTTCCGCCGCCGAAAAATATAGAGTCCACCGGAGGCCCCCCCGCCCCCAATACTAGGGGAGTCAGAGGGGATTGGCGGATTTCGGCAATTAATGCGCGAACATAGCGGGTGATATGGGCGTCGGTGTAGCCGGAGTAGGAGTTGAAGTCGCAGTAAGCGCATTTCCGGGCGCAGAACGGGATATGGACGTAGCAGCCGATGGGCGTTGACATAGAGGTATTGTACCTGAAGAACCCCTCCTGCGTTAAGAACTCCTTCGTTAAGAACCCCTCCCGCTCGTACCTCTCTCCCTCCCCTGTTAGAGAAGGGCCAAGAAGTTAGCCCGGACAAAGATGTCCGTGCGTTCCGTCTGGCCTCCGAGTCTGTGTTGCCCTTCTTTATTGCCCTTCCCTAACAGGGGAGGGAGAGAGGTACGAGCGGGAGGGGTTCTTAACGAAGGAGTTCTTAACGCAGGAGGGGTTCCTTTATCGTAACACTGTGTTATACTGGCTGTATGATTGCTAAATTGCCGGCCTGGGCGGCGTATGTGCTGCCATTTGGATTGTTCCTGCTGTTGACGACGATTGAAAGCCATCTGCCGCCGAACTTGTATCCCGTGTTCTATGCAGTTAAGATCACGATTGTCGGCGGGGTTCTGATTGCCCTGCGCGGGTCGTTCCCGGAAGCGCGGCCCGGCGGGGGCGGCTGGGCGTGGGCGACGGCGCTGGGCGTTGCGCTGTTCTTTTTGTGGATTTTTGTGGACACGCACACGCCGCACTTTGCGTTTCTCGGAACGCGGACGGCATTTAACCCGTCGCGGGAGATTGCCAGTCCGCTGGGCCGCTTTTGGTTTCTTGCTGTGCGTTTTCTTGGGCTGGTGGTAGTCGCACCGCTGGTCGAAGAGCTATTCTACCGGAACTTTCTGCTGCGGTTTATTTCCGATATGGACGACTTCCGAAAAGTGCCACTGGGAACATTTTCCGTTCCCGCTCTTCTCATCAGCAGCGGCGTGTTTGCATTGTCGCACCCGGAGTGGCTGGCGGCGGCGATTTTCGCGCTGGCCTTGTGCGGTTTACTACGATACACAAAGAACTTTTGGGTGTGTATCCTCGCGCATGGTGTGACAAACTTGCTGCTCGGGGTATATGTGCTACACACGGCGCAGTGGCAGTATTGGTAGGCTCAATTGAGCTGGAAAGAAAACAAAGATGAACACGCAGATTTTAGCGGCGAGTATACTGGCCGTCTTGGCCTTTGGAAGCGTGGGAACGGTGCGGAGCCAGGAGATGAGGCCGATGACTCAGTTCGCGATGCCTGCAGAAGGGATTACAGCGCAGGGGCATGGAGAAGTCAAAGTCAAGCCTGATCTTGCACTTTTGACGCTAACGGTGACGACTCAATCGCAGAACCAGGCGGAAGCGGTGCAGCAGAACGCCCAAAGGACAACGTCTCTGCTGGTGGCTTTGCGCGGGGCAAAGATTGCCGACAAAGATATTCAAACGCTGTCATACACGGTGCAGCCGCAGTATGATTACAAGCCGTCCCCGCCGGTCTTGACGGGCTATCAGGTGCAGAATAGTGTGCAGGCGACGGTGCGGGACTTAACCAAAGTCGGCTATGTGATAGATAAAGCGACGGCGGGGGGCGCGTCGGAAGTCGGTGGGGTGTCGTTTGATTTGTCTGACCGGGCAGCATCGCAGTCAGCGGCTCTGCGTCTGGCTGTGGGGTCGGCAAAGCTGAAAGCGGGCGTCATGGCAGATGCGGCGGGTGTTAACTTAGGCCGGCTGCTGACACTGACTGAGGGCGGCAACGCGCCGGTAGTAGTGCGTCCGGTAATGGCGATGCGGGCGATGGCGGACACGGCTTCGGCTCCGCAAACGCCGATTGCGGATCAGCAGATCACGGTCAGCGCCGATGCCGTACTGGTGTATGCGATGGGGGCGGCGAAGTAGGCGACCCCCACCCCCCGCCCCTCCCCCGCGGACGGGAGAGGGGAGTAAGAGAGGGGAGCCGAAAGACTCACTTCTAACTTTCGGCTCCCCTCTCCCATTCTGATGGGGGCGGGGCGGGGGGCAACCCCTTACCGCTGCACTCCCGGCCCTTCGATGGGGCGCAGGAGGCGGGCGTCTATGAGGCGGACTTTGCCGAACGTGGCGGCGACAAGGGCGACAGCCCCGACTTCGATGGTATCTATCTCCTGTAATGTGTCGGGAGAAACGACGACGGCATAGTCAACTTTGGCGAGAGGCTGGACTTCGATGGTCTGACGCATCCACGCGGCAAGCTGATAGGCGTCCTGAGTCCCCGTGTCGGCAATCGCTTGGGCATTGTCGAGGGCAGATGACAGCACCAAAGCTGCTTTGCGCTGCTCGGGGGTCAAGCGGATATTGCGCGATGACAGGGCGAGGCCATCTGGCTCACGGACAGTTGGGACGCTGACAACTTCGGTGGGGATGTTGAGATCGCGGGTGAGCGCTTTGATAATCTGAAGCTGCTGCCAGTCTTTTTCGCCGAAGTAAGCTTTGTCGGCCCCGACTATGCTGAGAAGCTTGGCGACGATGGTGGAAACGCCGGCGTAGTGGCCGGGGCGGGACGCGCCTTCAAGGCGCTCAGACAGAGCGCGGACGACGACGACGGTATCAAAGCCTTTGGGATAGACTTCTTCGGGAGTTGGTGCAAATAAGTAGTCAGCGCCGGCGGCTTCGGCAAGCTGGGTGTCGTGGGCCGGGTCGCGCGGGTACTGGTCGAAGTCGTTCAGATCGTTGAACTGGGTTGGATTGACGAAAAGCGTGACGACAACCGTGTCGTTTTCGGCTTTCGCCCGGCGCATGAGCGTCAAGTGGCCTTCATGGAATGCGCCCATAGTCGGCACGAGTCCGATAGTGCTGCCGGCGCGCCGGGCAGCGGTCAGGGCGAGGCGCAAGTCAATGATAGTCGTGATGGTCTGCATGAATTAGATTCCTAAGGGCGTTTACTGGACAAATGCGCGGATTGTGCCGATGGTCCTGCAGCCGCCGCCACTGCCGACTTTCTGCACTTCGTCAGCGACATACAAAGTCCTCAAAAGCCTCTGTGCTGGAAAGTTGCGCCAAGATTAAGCGTGCTTTTCGTCTTCGCGGGTGAATAAGTAGCGCTTTTCGAGAACTGCGCCGTCGGTGTCTAAGTCATAAACCAGCGGAATGCCGGTGGGGATGTTCAGCTCCAGCACTTCTTCGCGGCTGAGCTTGTCCAAGTCCATGACGATGGAGCGTAGAGAATTGCCGTGGGCGACGACCAGTACGTTCAAGCCGGCCTGAATGTCCGGCATAATATGGGCCTGAAAGTACGGCAGCGTTCGGGCGGCGGTGTCTTTCAGCGACTCGCCTTTGTCGCCCGGGGGGGGGACATCAAAGGAGCGCCGCCAGATTTTGACCTGAGCATCGCCGTACTGGGCAGCGGTTTCGGCTTTGTTCAGGCCCTGCAAATCGCCATAATGCCGTTCGTTGAGGGCCTGATCGCGTTCGGTCGGGAGTGTGCCCGGCCTGCCGGCGGCTTCGAGCGCGATTTTCGACGTGTTGATCGCGCGTTTCAAGACGCTGGTATAAACTTTGTCTATCGGCAGGCCGCGCAGATGTTCTCCGGCGATGCGGGCTTCGGTTTCGCCGCGCGGGGTCAGATCAACATCTACCCAGCCCGTGAAGCGGTTTTCCAGGTTCCATTGCGACTCGCCGTGTCGCACCAAAATCAGTTTCGGCATTCATTACCCCCTCAAAATCAGTTTCATTTCAAATTTAGTTTCGATTTGAGTATACCCCAGACGGCAAAAAAGCCGCTGAGACAAATTCCCGGCGGCTTCAGGAGAGGCGAAGTGATTAGAGGCGGCTCTGCTGGCGAGCAATTGGGCCGATGACAGGAATGTCGTACCACTCGCCCCGGTTCGCAGCAAGACCCGCGATGATGCTAAAGACGAGGCTGAGAAGCCCAAACACCGGCATAGTCAGGAAGCCGATGAACACGATAAACAGAGCCGTAGAAACAAGGTAGCCGATAGTAACAGCTGCGTGCAGAAGCAGGGCTTGCAGAGAATGGAACCCGACAAACTTGGATTGGTCTTTTTTGACCAGCCACAAAATCAGTGGTCCGAGAAATCCGGTGAAGATACCGAGAATGTAGGCGAGCATCGCCATGGTCCTGTCGTCTGCACTGATGATTGGCGCACTGTCATAAGATTGTGCAAA
>JAYVVR010000427.1:0-8347 GCA_043786835.1 Armatimonadota bacterium
CTGAGGCAGGATGCCGCAAGTGCCAGACTGAGGCAGGATGCCGCAAGTGCCAGACTGAGGCAGGATGCCGCAAGTGCCAGACTGAGGCGGGAGGCCGCAAGTGCCTGGGACGAGCGGGAGGGGTTCTTGAACCCTACATCGCAATTATGCCGACCTGCTGGAGAATGCCAAGCTGGTCTGAACTGCCCCAGCGCTCGATCTGCTTGCCGTTCTCAAAGCGCGTGATCTGCATTCCGCGAGCGCTGATCTTGCGGCCCGTTGGCGCATGACCCATCAGTGGGCCGTCGTGGGTTCCTGTGATGGTGTACGCGAATGCGATATTACCATCGTCGGCGACCATGTGTTCAACGGTGATCTTCAGGTCGGGGAACGCCGTGCGAAGCTCGGTAAAGTAAGCGATAAAGCCCTCGGGTCCCATGCCCTGGTTCGGAGCTGGGTCATGGTCAACGGCGTCCGGGGCGACGATGTCCCGAAGCGCACTCAAATTGCCGCTGTTGACAGCCTCACCGAAAGACTGCTGGACGGCGATATTTTCCTGCTGGCTCATAAGTTTCTCCTGTGGCTGGATGTGCCGATTCGTATTACCCGCATCGGCAGAGTTTCACCCTGAAGAGCTGACCGAAACTTTTAACATCACCTCGGCGTTATTTTTGACATCACCTCGGCGTTATGCTATACTGAATTCCAATGCTTCTGCAAACTTTTCTGCAACTGAATATCTTGATTTTGGCGACGCCCGCGCTCGCCGGCTGGTCGCTCCTGCCGCCGGTGCATGGCACAGTGCGCGTTGCCTGCATTGTCTGGCATCGTGTCGGCACTGCACCGACAGCCGCACTTGCTGCCGAAACTCGACAGGTCAAGCGTGTTAGGGTTTTGCCTGCTGTCATCACTCGGGCTGCCGCCGCAACCCTGTCCCCTCCGGTTTTCGTCTCGCACTCCGTTCCGCCCTACGCTGCCCGCGCCCCGTAGAGAGAAGTAAGACCCCGAATACCTCACCCCAACCCTCTCCTTAAGAAAGGAGAGGGTGGCGAGGGACGAGCCGGGTGAGGTTCTACTCTTATTCTCTGCGCGAAAGGCACTCTATTACCATGCAATTCCTGAAAAACTTATTTGACGGCAATGAACGCGATATCCAAAAATACCGCAAGGTCGCGGACACAATTAATGCGCTGGAACCCAAAATGGCAGCGCTCTCGGACGAAGCTCTGCAAGCGAAGACGCCCGAGTTCAAGGAACGGATCACCCAAGTTATTGACGCCGAATGCGAACGTCGCGGCGTCGCCTGGCACGAGCTAGGGCGCGACGACAAGCGGACTGTCAGCGATCAGGCGCTTGACCCGCTGCTGCCGGAAGCGTTTGCCGTGGCCCGCGAAGCCGCGAAGCGAACCATCAAAATGCGGCCCTTCGATGTCCAGCTTATCGGCGGCATGGTGCTTCACGACGGGCGCATTGCCGAGATGCGGACGGGCGAAGGCAAGACGCTGACGGCAACCCTGCCGATTTATCTGAATGCACTGACCGGTAAAGGGGTTCACTTGGTCACGGTCAATGACTATTTAAGCAAAGTCGGCGCAGTCGCGATGGGGCCGCTGTACCACTTTTTGGGGCTGTCGGTCGGCATTATTCAAGGCCAGAGTCCGGAGACAGGAGACTTGGGCGGAACCTACATTTTCGATCCTGAATACCGGCATCCGGACCCGCGCTATGATTTTGCCCGGCCTGCCGAGAACCGTCGGGGGGCCTACGACTGCGACATCACTTACGGCACCAACAACGAATACGGCTTCGACTACCTGCGTGACAATCTGGCCGTGCCGGGGCAGGAACTCGCCCAGCCGGAGCTGACTTTCGCGATTGTGGATGAAGTAGACTCCATTCTGATTGACGAAGCCCGGACCCCACTGATTATCTCCGGGCAGGCGGAAGCGTCGTCGGATCTATACGTCAAAATGGACCGCATTATCCGGCAGCTTAAAAACGAGCGCGATTATAAGATTGAAGAGAAGCAAAAGACGGCGGTGTTTACCGATGATGGTCAGCGGCGGGTCGAGCTTGCGTTAGGCATTCAGAACTTATCAGATTCGGAAAACCTATCGCTGATGCAGCACGCGGGCGCGGCCCTGAAAGCCCATGCGGTCTGGAAGCGGGACATTGACTACCTTGTCAAGAAGAATGAGGAAGGCAAGGAAGAAGTCGTTATTATTGACGAGAACACCGGGCGTCTGATGTTCGGACGCCGCTGGTCTGACGGTCTGCATCAGGCCGTCGAAGCCAAAGAAGGCGTCAAGATTGAGAACGAAAACCAGACCCTAGCAACGATCACGTTCCAAAATTTATTCAGACTCTATCCGAAGCTCGGCGGTATGACCGGCACGGCAAAGACCGAAGAAGACGAGTTCCGCAAGATTTATGCGCTCGACGTTGTCACGGTGCCGACCAACAAGCCGATGGTCCGCAAAGACCTGCCGGACATTATCTACAAATCTCAAGAAGCAAAGCTGCGCGGCATCGCCCGCGAGATTTTGACCCTTTTTGCCCGGCAGCAGCCGGTGCTTGTCGGGACCCGGAGCGTCGAAATGTCCGAGCGCGTTTCCGACCGCCTCCGCTACGACCGCTTGCAGCTTTTAGGGCTGGCCGATCTGCTGCGCGATAAGCTGGAGAACACCAAGGGTCTCGACAAAGCCAAATACGCCGAGTGGAGTGCAATTCTCAATCAGCGCTTGTCTCCCTACGGCTCAGCCAAAGGCGAGACGGTCGCGCTTTTGACGGCAGGCCAGATGGCCGAGGTCGCCAAGCATTTCGGCCTAATGACCAGTATGGCCGACCAGGCAAACCGGGATGCTCTCGCTGCCCTGCTTGGGATCGCCCCGGAAGACCGAGGCCGGCTGGACGAAGCATTAACGCACGGCATTCCGCACAACATTTTGAACGCCAAGTCGCATGAGAAAGAAGCCCATATTATCGCCGAAGCGGGCCGCAAAGGCCGAGTGACGGTTGCGACCAACATGGCGGGACGCGGCGTTGACATCCTGCTTGGCGGCTCGACAGTCAGCGAGATTGAGTCCGCCAAAGGCGCAGGCGACGATTACGAGTATCAGCGTGGCGGAAAGCCTCAAGTTGGCCTCACGCCAGTCGGTGAGCGCGGCAGCGCGGAGCATCAAAAAGAAGCCGAAGAAGTCAGGGACTTAGGCGGCCTGTACATCTTAGGCAGCGAGCGACATGAAGCCCGGCGGATTGACAACCAGCTTCGCGGCCGGTCGGGCCGTCAGGGCGACCCCGGTGCGTCCCGCTTTTATGTGTCTTTAGAAGACGAGCTGTGGCGTCTGTTCGGCGACAAAGCGAACTCGCCGCTCCTGCAATCGTGGGCGGAAGACCAGGCCATTGACGCCAAAATGCTCTCGGCGATGATTGCCCGTGCCCAGAAGAAAGTCGAGCAGTTCTACTTCGACCAGCGTAAGTCAACGCTCGATTACGACGACGTGATGAATGTCCAGCGGGCCAATATCTACGGCGAGCGGCGGCGCATCATGGAAGGGGCCGATCTGCGCGAGACGATTGCCGGCTACCTGCACGACAGCGTCGAAGCCGAAATCGGCCAGTACGCCCCGGATGGCGTCTCCTCCGACGAATGGGATTTGGAGGGTTTGTATACGGCTCTTTCCCAGACCTTCCCGATTTCGCAGTACGCCCAGCTTGACGATCTTAAAAACAAAAAACGTCCTGAGCTGATCGAGTTTGCCACCGAGATTGCCGACCGCTCGTACACCGACAAAGAAGCGCATTTCGCCGAAAACTTAGGCGGCGAGCCGGGTCTTGCCGAGATGCGCGACTTAGAGCGGCGCGTAACTTTGCAGTCGCTCGACCGGCATTGGATGGAGCATTTGTCGGCGATGGATTACCTGCGCGAGGGCATCGGCTGGCGCGGCTACGCGGGGATTGACCCACTGGTGCTGTATAAAAAAGAAGCCTACGACATGTTCCAGCAGATGCAGGCGTCCATCCAGGGCGAAGTCGCCCAGATTATGGCGTCCATCCAGATCAGCATGGACGCGCAGGCCATGGAGTCCCAGGTGCCGGCAGACCCACTGGCAAACCTGACAGAGCTGCTGGAGCAGGGAGCCGACGAAGACGGCTTCGGCGACCCCGGCCCGGTCGAGGCTGCATTAGCGCCCGCTGCTGCCCGCCGGGTCACGAAGGGCAAGGCGCGAAGCAAGTAACACAAGAAGCCCGGCACCGAGAGTGCCGGGCTTTTTATTGGCGCTACAGAACCATGCAATAAATTGCACGGCTACACGGCCTTCGGCCAGGAAGTGCCGCTTCGCGGGACTCGGAAAAGATTAAGGTGCTAAAACAAAAATGCTCCTAGTATGGATGCCGGAGATATGCACCTGTCGCACCTGTTATCTTTTCGCGTGAACAGCTTGTTGTGGTTCCAAGACACAATATTTTATTGGAGCATTAGGCAGCGTCTTTGGCCTTGTGCTGTTCGGTTATTCTGCAACGATCCTATGGAGATTTGGACTTAAGCAACGTCACCATCCAGCTTTCATATTATCTTCTGGCTTTTGGATGCTTGCTATCGGCAGCATCAGTCTTGCCACAGAAGAAATGTTGGAAAGATTTTCTTGGATAAAGTACTCCATTATGAGCCCTGTTACGAACCCTATTTTTCGCCTCGGCTTTTGGGTTACAGTTGTGCTGCTGGTGATAGGATTTTCAACGGAAGCTTTCATGCTGGACAAACTAAGCAAAACCCCCTGATGTTTTTAGCGAGAGCATCCAAGTCTAACCCCGCGAAGCGGTGCGTTTCCTGGCGTCTGCGCCGTGTCGCCGTGCGTTTTAACGCATGGTACAAAAAGCTCATTATCATGGAACGACTGCCGAATATCCATCCGGGAGAAATACTGGAAAAAGACTTTTTGGAGCCGATGGGAATTACGCCCTATCGCCTTGCCAAAGATTTAGGCATCATGCGGGCGCGTGTCGCTGACATCCTGCATGGGCGGCGCGACATTACGTCTGACTCCGCTATTCGTCTGGGGCTGTATTTCGGCATCGAGCCGAAGTCCTGGCTGAACTTGCAGGCGCATTACAATTTGGTCGAGACCCGGCTGGCCCGTGCGGAGAACTACCAGTTTATTCAGCCGCGCCGCAGTTTGGAAGCCGCCTAGCGGCATAAAGCAAAAAACGCCCTGCCTTAGCTGGCAGGGCGTTTTAATGCCGGTACTCTTATCTAGGGGCGTCGGAGCATCTGCTTCATCTCGGTGACGTTGCCCGCGTTCGCGAGCGCCTCGTCTTCGGAAATCAGGCCGGCGCGAACATACTTGATCAAACACTGGTTCATGGTCTGCATGCCCCAGAAGTTTCCCTCGGCAATCGCGCCGTAAAGCTGGGACGCCCGGCCTTCTTCAATCAGCTTGGCGACGGTCGGGGTGACAACCATGATCTCGACGGCACCCACGCGGCCTGTGCCGTCTACGCGCGGCGGCAGTTTCTGGGAGATGACGCCCCGGAGCGACCCTGCAAGGCGCAGACAGACCATGTCCCGGTCCTGCGGCGGGTACATATTGATGATCCGGTCCAGTGTTTCCGACGCCGACGCCGTATGCAGTGTCGAGAAAACCAAGTGGCCCGTTTCAGCGGCGGCGAGACCGACACTCATGGTCTCAATGTCGCGCATCTCGCCGATCAAGAGAATGTCCGGGTTCTGGCGCATCATGTACTTCAACGCGTCGGCAAACGAGTCCGTGTCGAGTCCGATTTCGCGCTGGGAGACGATGGACATTTTGTCCGGGTGCATAAACTCAATTGGATCTTCGCAGGTGATAATATTCGTTCGCCGGGTTGCATTGATCAAGTCCAGCATCGCCGCGACGGTCGTGGTTTTGCCGCAGCCGGTCGGCCCGGTCACGAGAATCAGGCCCTGACGCGACTTGGTCAGCTCGGCCAGCACCGGCGGCATGCCAAGCTGTTCCAGCGAGAAAATCTTTAACGGGATCAGCCGAAGCACCATGCCCATCGAGCCGCGCTGCTGATAGACATTGCAGCGGATTCGGCAGATGCCTTCCACCTCGAATGCCAGGTCCAGCTCGTGCCGATGCTCAAAACGCCCGATCTGCTCGTGGCTCATGATACTGTACGCCAAATTGCGGCAGTCATCCTCGGACAGCGCCGGCGCATCCGTCATATGGATGCGGCCGCTGATCCGCATCGCCGGCGGACTGTTGGCTTTGATAAAAACGTCCGAGGCTTTTTTCCCTGCGGCCACTTTCAGCAGCTCGTGAATCTCCAAGCCATGATTTTCCATTGTTACTTCCTCGCTCCCGCTTCCAGTCGTCCTTCGGCCTCGGTGTCCGTTTCGTCGAACTTCGATTTTGATTTCAGTCTCGGCGTCAGCCGTGCGGCCAGGAAATAGGCGGCCAAGCCTGCCAAAGCAGCAAGGCCGACAATTCCCAAGAGCATACCCCACACGGGCCGGTGCACCGGGCCACTCGCTGCTTGTGTCGTCAGCGGCAGGCTGCCAAAGCTCTGGCCCTGTACTTCTATAGAATAGGTATATGTCGTGTCGTGCTGGTCTAAAACGACTTTAATATCATTATCGGCATATGACCGCGCTCCCTGGAACTGAAACTGGGGGCCGACAAAGAAGACGGCATTGATGCGCTTATATTTGCGAAACGCCCGTGCTAGTATTTCCACTGGAAACGTGTGCGCCGAGTCCTGCACGACCCCCGGCACCTGAAACGTCACCGAGGTCATTGCCCCGGTCCGGTTTTGCAGCGGCGCAGAGCCGTCTTTAATGCGGCGCGACGAAATCGGCCAGCCCGAAAGCTTTGTCAGCGTGTCAATGTCGGCGGACGCCTGGGCATGAGGGACCAAATGTGCATAGGTGATGTTCACCTGATCCTGTCCGCCCGGCTCCTGGTACACAAGCACCAGCACTTCCGGCGGCCCGGCAACGGAAACGGCGGCAGGGAGAGAGGACTGGGCAGAGACCGGCGCGGCAAGCATGACTAAAACAAGGGCAAAGACACAGTAATAGGCGGCATGGGAACAGAGGGCATGGGAGTAAACTCCTGCGCTGCGGGGCGAAGCGCCCAGTCTCCACCTGCGTGGAGAAAGAATAAGACAAGAGTGTCCGTGCCCGCAAAGGCGATCACTAGGCGTCTGCGCCCCACAGCGCAGGATTTCAATCCCACGCCCTTTATTCCCACGCCTCTCGTTCTCATCTACCGTCATGTCTTCTCCTTTGCGGTTTTTGCGTACATCGCCAGAGCGCGTCCGCGCTGAACCGCATGGTCAACAATCGGCCGCGGGTACTCCGGGCAGACCAGCGCCCGCTCGGCCTCGGACAGTTTCCAGGGCGCGTGAATAAACTTTGCCGGGACGCGCGATAACTCAGGGACCCAGCGCTTCACATACGCGCCGTCGGGATCAAACTTTTCGCCCTGCGAGGTCGGATTAAAGATGCGGAAATAGGGCTGGGCATCGGTTCCCGTGCCTGCCGCCCACTGCCAGCCGCCATTATTCGCGGACTGGTCGCCGTCTACAAGCTGCTGCATGAAGTATTTCTCGCCCCAGCGCCAGTCGATGAGAAGGTCTTTAGTCAGAAACGACGCGACAATCATCCGGCCACGGTTGTGCATCCATGCTTCCGTATTCATCTGGCGCATGGCGGCATCAACAATCGGATATCCTGTTTTACCCGTTTTCCAGGCTTCAAACAGCCCTTCGTCGTTTTCCCATTCTAAAGCGTCGTACTGGGGCCGGAATGCGCCTGTGGTGACATGGGGGAAATGATACAAAATCTGTAAATAAAAGTCGTGCCAGGCAATCTCCGACAGAAATGTCGAAGGCCCCGCTTCTCCTTGATGGTCAGCGTCCTGCTCGCCCGACGGATTTGCTTCTGAGGGCTTATCGAGACCTGCCCGCCGGACCGCATCCACCACAAACCGTACTGATAGCGTCCCGAGATGCAGGTGCCGGGACAGCCTTGAAGTGCCGTCTTCACTGAGAATATCCCGCGCCGCATCGTAGCGCTTGATTTTTGCCTTAAGAAACTCCGTCAAAAGCTGCTGCGCCCGGTCTTCCCCACCGCACTCAAACGTCTGCGCCGTCTGGAACTTCAGCGTTTCGAGTGACGGCAGCCCGTCGCTTTGGGCGTCTTTCGGCACGGGGACGTGCTTTGGAACCGGCTTCGGCCCGTCGGCAGGCCGCGAGAACCATTCCCGCTTATACGGCCCAAAGACCGTGTAGGGCGTCAACGCTTTCGAGACAATCTCCGGCGGCTCAAACAGCGACAGGCCGGCAAACGTCACCACTTGGGTGCCGCGCTCTTTAAGCGCCA
>JAYVVR010000428.1:0-8322 GCA_043786835.1 Armatimonadota bacterium
GCATTCCCCGGCCTCGGCACCGGGGTCGGACGGATCGGCCCGAATACCTGTGCCCGACAGGTTCGCGCGGCGATCGACGCAGCTCTTCTGGGGAAGGAAGCATTTCCCGTGTCTTGGGTCGAAGCTCAGAAGCGCCACCGTGTCCTTTACTTGGGCATGGATACGGGCCGCGATTTGCAGAGGGAGTGAATCCATCAAATAAATTCGGCATTCGCGAACTGTTTGCAGGCACTTGTCAAAAGCTGTGTTATAATGAACTGTCTGTAACCTGCTGTTAATACTGCCCTGCTGCCACTGGAAAGGCTAAACACGAATGCTGATTTCGCTTCTGCTCGCCGCCACAGTTCTCACTCAGCCCTCTCTTGCCGCTCGGCCTTCTGATTGCACCCAGCCTTCTGCTCTCAAAGCCCATACTCCCCAAAACAGCCTTCCATTTACTATCACAATTCCCGCCATTCCAGCATTTGGAACAGCGACACTGTCCCTGCCTCGCAGCCGGACACTCATCCCTATGACAGCGACGCTTGATCTGGACCCGGAAGCAGAAGCCGTCCGCGAGGAGCAGGACCTGGTTCATGCCATCAACACCGAGCGGACCGCCCGCAGTCTGGGGCCGCTGTCGGTTGACCCTCTGCTCTGCGAGACCGCCCGTGCCCACTCCCGCGAGATGTGCGACTTGAACTATTTCGCCCACCGCTCGCCAACCCCTGGTGACGAAACACCCGGCGATCGGTACTTGGAAGAGCTGCACACGGCCGGCATCAAGCGGCCCGACACAGCGCTTGTTGGAGAGAATATCTTTTATGCGAGCGTTACCAGCGACGTTTATGGGGCAAAATATGCCCACCGAAGCCTGATGGCAAGTCCCCACCACCGCGAAAACATTTTAGAGCCGCGCTTTACAAAAGTCGGCGTTGGCCTGTACCGCGACCCTACTGGGCGCTTCTGGATCACAGAAATGTTCCTGCGGGACAGCTAAGAGACTGTATAGAAACGATTCCGAAGCCCCCCCGCCCCCAATACGGGGGGAGCATGAAGGGAATGAAGGAGGCACTGCGTCCTCCCTCCGGCTCCCCCATTATTGGGGGCGGGGGGGGCTGCTCGGCTTTTTATACAGTCTCTAAGGAAAGGAGAGGGTGGACGAGGCCAGGTGAAGTTCCTGCTTTCTAACCCACAATCGTCTTGCGGTAAGCCGTAATCAAGTTATGCGCTTGACGCGTTGGCTCCGGCAAACGATACCCACGTACGCACTCCAAAACAAGCCGTGTCGCCGAGTCCACGCTGACTTTGTGGCCGGGCGAGACGTACAGCGGGTTTGTGCGGAGCTTTGTTTGCACCACTGCCCCAATCACCTCTTTTCCACTTTTATCCCGCAGCGGCGTAGACTCTCCCGGCGCAAGTGTTTGAGTTTTGTCGTAGACGCCGTACAAGAACGTCTTCGCAACCCCAACACTGGGAATGTCTAAAATAATCCCCAAATGACAGGCAATCCCAAAACCGCGCGGGTGGGCAAGTCCCTGCCCATCGGTGAACAATAGGTCCGGCACTATTTCGAGCTGTTTGAAGGCTTCAAGCGCAACCGGCGACTCCCGAAACGACAGCAATCCAGGGATATACGGCATTCTCGGGGTCGCCGTGGCGTAGCGCGTTTCCAAAATCTCGAGGCCGGGAAACGACAGCACGACGACAACGGCATAGCCTTCGCTTCGCTCCTCGCTGTACGACAAGTCAAGGCCGGCGATTGTCTTGATCTCGCCGAAGCCGTCTACTAAAGACACGCGGGAGCGGAGTGCGGTCTGCTGCGCCCGTGCCTCTTCCAGCGTCATGTCCCACGAGTGCAAGTTTTCGAATTTCATAGTTGGGTCCTGAAAAGTTTGCAAGAGGTCCCCAACCCCTCCCCCATCAGAATGGGAGAGGGAAGTCAGAGTTCGGATTCGGACTCCCCTCTCTCACGAAGTGGGGGAGGGGGTGGGGGAGTCTGTACTGTTCCTAAGCCAGCCGTTCCGAAGCCAGCGTGTCCAAATCCAGGCCGGCAAGCTTGCCGGTCTTCCAGTGGTAATACCCGGCGCAGGCGATCATGGCCGCATTGTCCGTGCAGAGACGTGGCGGCGGCAGGGTCAGGCGCAGGTCTGCAGACGCGCAAGCCTCACGCATGGCAGACTGCAAACGGGAGTTGGCGGCGACCCCGCCTGCCAGCAGCACATGACTGACGCCGTTAAGCTGGGCCGCTTTCAGCGTCTTTGCCACCAAGGCCCCGACAATCGCCTCCTGGACCGAAGCCGCCCAATCCGGCAGCGAAACATTTGCGAGCGCCGGGTTTTTGTGGGCGTTCAGGACAGCAGTTTTGAGGCCGCTGAACGAAAAGTCCAGCGAGTCCGGCCCAAGCTGGGCGCGGGGCAGGGGAACGGCGTTCGGGCTGCCGCCTTCGCGGGCGAGCTTGTCAATCGAAACGCCGCCGGGGTAGGGCAGGCCCAGAATACGCGCCGATTTGTCAAACGCCTCTCCGGCGGCGTCGTCGCGTGTGCGTCCTAATATCTGGTAGTCGCCGTGGCCGCGCACGAGAAAGATTTCCGAGTGGCCGCCGGACGCAACCAGGCAAATCACCGGAAACGCGATTTCGGGGTCTACCAGCCAGTTCGCGTAGATATGGGCTTCGATATGATGCACGGCGAGAAGCGGGAGATTGAGTGCGTAGGCCAAAGTCTTTGCCGCTGAGACGCCAACCAGCAAAGCGCCTAAAAGGCCCGGACGGTTCGCGACCGCGATGGCGCCCAGATCCCCGAAGCCGATGCCTGCTTCCGACAGCGCTTCAGCAATAACTGCGTTGATTTGCGTGACGTGCTGCCGGGATGCGACTTCCGGCACGACCCCGCCGGTCTTTGCGTGCAGGTCAATCTGCGATGCGATGATATTTGAGCGCAGGTCGCGTCCATCCCGCAGCACCGCCGCCGAGGTTTCATCGCACGAGGTTTCAATTCCCAGTATGTCCATAGTGTTCGTATGATACCCGGAACGCGATAGTCCCGTTGACAAACGCCCGGCGTTACGGTATGATTAGGGCAGTTTTCCACGCGATTATTTTCGAACAAGGACCCACGATGGCAACACCCCGTCAGATACGCGGACGCATCCGCACGGCGAAAAATATCCAGCAAATCACCAAAGCCATGAAAATGGTCGCCGCCGCCCGTTTGCGCCGCGCTCAGGACGCAGTCGGAGCCGCGCGGCCCTACGCTGAAAAGATCCGCGCAGTCATGCAGAGTTTAGGAGCCGGCGGCACCGATGGACTCCGGCACCCGCTTCTGCGCCGAAGCGAGGGCGGCGAGCCGGCAAATATCGGCGTGATCCTCATTACCGGCGACCGCGGCCTGTGCGGAGCATACAACTCCACCGTCATCCGCCGGGCGACCGACCTCATCAAGCCGTTTGGCCCGGATCGGGCAAAGCTGGTCTGCATCGGCAAAAAAGGCGCGACATTCTTCAAGCGCCGAGGCTTCGATGTTGTCGCCGAGCATCCCGTTCCCGCCACCGGCATTTCGTTCACCGAAGCACAGGCACTGTCCCGCACAGGCCGCGAGCTGTTCGGGGACGGCGATATTGACGCCCTGTATTTGATTTACACCCAATTCTTTTCCGCGATGACTCAGCGTCCGCAAACAGTGATGATCCTGCCGATCCAGCCGCCGACCGCCGATGCCGCCGCCGACACGCCAAAGCAGCAGCCCGCCGACTACATCTTCGAACCCGACCCCGAAGTTATTCTCGCCAGCCTCCTCCCGCGTTATGTGGACACGCAGGTCTACCAGGCGATCATCGAAAGTGTTGCGTCCGAGCATGGCGCCCGCATGACTTCGATGTCGAGCGCGACCGATAACGCCGGCAAGATGATTTCCAGCCTGACGCTGTCCCTGAACCGCGCCCGGCAGGCTACGATTACTAAAGAGATTGCCGAAATCGTCGGCGGCGCCGAGGCGCTGAAGTAGGCCAAGAGTTCAAGAGTCAAGAGGAACGCGGCAATAAATTGCGACGCTGTGGGGCGAAGCGCCCGGTCTCCACCTGCGTGGAGAAAGAGCAGAAATATCTTGTACCCGCGAAGGCGGCTACTAGGCGCTTCGCCCCGCACCCCAATAAAACCCTAGCGTAGGATTTTAATCCCACGCGCTCTTACTCAAATTATTATGCCGAACAAACCGCCGCGCATTTATATCTCGGCAATAGACACCGGCTTTACCGAAGTGCCACGTCTCGATCCCCAAGCACTTGAGCTTCTCGCAAAGTTGTCTGATGTCGGCTACATTGTCTGCTGAGAAAAGCAGTGTCGCGACTATGAAATAATTGAGCGTGATATTGCTGGTTGTGACGCCTTACTTGCGATTGTAGACGATGTTTGGCTTTCATCTACCTGGATGGCAAGTGAGGTGACTTGGGCACTAGGTCTCGGGGGCGCGAGGCAGACCTCAAATCAGCGCATGGCCCCAATCCCGGTACTGCTTTACACAATAGACCGGCTAGGAATTGGAGCATATTTGCGCTCTCCCTTCAATCTTAGAAACCCGAGCGGGCCTCATCTTCTTGAGAGCAGCATTGAAGCGGCAGTCGCGCAAGTGGAGGAGATTCTGCCGCTCCTATCCAAGTCCGAGTTGGCGACAAGCGGGTCCGTCGCTTGACACCCTTCTCGCTTCTCGGTATACTTGGCATAAGTTAGCGCATTTTTTCACAGATTAACAGAGCATTAACACTCAAGTTAAACCGCTCTTCAAGGGAGAACAGAAACAGACTATGGCTGTCGGTAAAATTGTCCAAATCCAGGGACCCGTTGTGGACGCGCAGTTTGCGCCCGGCGAGCTGCCCCGTATCCTGAACGCACTCACCATCGCCGATCCGGCGCATAATTCTAACCTAACGGTTGAGGTTTCTCAGCATTTAGGCAATGATGTCGTCCGCTGCATTGCTATGTCGTCCACCGATGGACTCATGCGCGGCATGGATGTTAACGACACCGGAGAGTCCATCACCGTTCCCGTCGGCAATGCGACACTCGGACGCGTTTTCAATCTTCTGGGCAACCCGATTGACGAGCGTGGGCCGGTCAACGCCGAAAAGCGCTATCCGATCCACCGGTCTGCCCCAACTTTGGAAGACCAGTCGGCGAACATCGAGATTTTGGAAACCGGCATCAAAGTGATTGACCTTTTGTGCCCCTATCCCAAAGGCGGCAAAATCGGCCTGTTCGGCGGCGCGGGTGTCGGCAAGACGGTTACCATCCAAGAGTTAATTCGGAACATTGCGGTCGAGTTCGGCGGCGTTTCGGTCTTTGCCGGGGTCGGCGAGCGCACCCGCGAAGGCAACGACTTGTGGCTTGAGATGAGCGAAACCGAGTTCAAGGACGCCGAGGGCAACACAGCCCATGTCATTGACAAGACCGCCATGGTGTTCGGCCAGATGAACGAGCCGCCGGGCGCGCGTCTGCGGGTCGCGCTGTCGGGGCTAACAATGGCCGAATACTTCCGGGACGAACAGGGCCAGGACGTACTGCTGTTTATTGATAATATCTTTCGGTTTGTCCAGGCTGGCTCCGAAGTCTCGGCGCTTTTGGGCCGGATGCCCAGCGCGGTCGGCTACCAGCCGACGCTGGCGTCTGAGATGGGCGGCTTGCAGGAGCGGATTACCAGCACCAAGAACGGTTCGGTCACGTCGGTTCAGGCTGTGTATGTCCCCGCTGATGACCCGACCGACCCGGCCCCTGCCACGACCTTTGCGTTCCTTGACGCGACTACCTATTTGGAGCGCTCGCTGGCCGCCATCGGTATCTTCCCCGCCGTTGATCCACTTGTTTCGACCTCGCGCATCCTCGACCCGGCGGTTGTCGGGCAGGAGCATTACGATGTGGCGCGGGGCGTCCAGCAGATCTTGCAGCGCTATAAAGAGCTTCAGGACATCATCGCCATTTTGGGTATCGATGAGCTGTCCGACGAGGATAAGCTGACAGTTGCTCGTGCCCGCAAGATCCGAAACTTCCTGGGCCAGCCGTTTGCGGTCGCCGAGCAGTTCACGGGCCTGCCGGGCCAGTATGTGCGTTTGACCGACACAATCCGCTCGTTCAAGGCGATTCTCGACGGCGAGCATGACGACCTGCCCGAGCAGGCGTTTCTGAACTGCGGTGCAATCGAGCAGGCGGTCGAAAAAGCGAAAGCGATGGGCGGGTAGGGGTAGCCCCCCAGCCTCCAATAATGGGGGAGCCAGAGCGGATAAAAGACGGCTCCTGCCCACTCTGGCTCCCCCATTATTGGGGGCTGGGGGGACACTGAAACATAAATTATGGCAGCAACGTATATTCTTGATGTGGTGACCCCCGAGCGGGTCATGCTTTCCGAAGAAGTCACCGAAACAATCGCGCCTGGCTCCGAAGGGCAGCTCGGCATTCTCGCGCTCCATGCGCCGCTGATGACCGAGCTTGGACCCGGCGAAGTCTTGACGACGCTTGCCGATGGCCGGACGACATCGCATATCGTGATCTCGGGCGGCTTTCTTGAGGTCGCGCCGTCGGACGGGCATACGACGATTTTGGCTGACAGCGCCGAGCGGGCCGACGAAATTGATGTGAACCGCGCGGAAGAAGACCTCGCCGCCGCCCGGCAGATGCTCGCCGATACCAATCTCGGCCCCGACCAGCAGGCGGAGGCCCGGCGGGCCTTAACGCATGCAGAAACTCGCCTCCGTGTCAAACGCGGAAGCTGAGGGGAACAGTCTTTTGGCAGTTGAAAACGAACTTCAAGCGGACAACCAAACCGCAATCAAAATCTGGCGCTTGATTTTTGTCAGCGCCCTGCTCATTCTCGGCGGTATCTTCGGTTACCTGCTTGGGCAGGCCATTGTCACAACCGTCAGCGATCCGACAAGCACGAATGCCTTTGTGGTGGCGTCGCGCGAAAGTCTCAGCGCCGGGGCGGGACGCACGGCCGCGCTGGGGGCGTTCACGTTGCTCGGTATCCTACTGGCGCGGCTTGCGTCTCCGCCGGCATTTCACGGGCTGGTCCGGGCGGGTGACCGGCTCCGTGACATGAAGCCCAATGAGAAAGTCGCCACGTTTGTCGGCGTTGTTGTCGGGCTATTGCTGACAGTTATGCTGCGCTCGGCATTCCCGGTGATGGGGGTCTGGTTCACCGTCGTCGTCGGCGGCGCGTTGGTCTACCTGGGCATTGTCGCGACATGGAGCATGAAAGACGAGCTGCGGATCTTCCTGCCCGGCCCGGCCCCGCTGCCCGCCGACGGCAAGGCTGTCCTGCCGGAGCAGTGCAAAATCCTCGACACGAACGTTATTATTGATGGTCGGGTCGCCGATATCTGCCGCACTGGGTTTATCGAAGGCCCAATTTATGTCCCTGGCTTTGTCTTAGACGAGCTTCAGCATATTGCGGACTCTGCCGACAGCCTGAAACGCGCTCGCGGCCGCCGGGGTCTTGATATTCTCAATCAAATGCGGACCGAGCTTGATATGCAGGTCCGTACCTACGACAACACCGACCCAAGCGACCGGGACGAAGTAGATGCGAAGCTGGTCAAGCTGGCGAAGAAGCTGCATGGCAAGATTGTCACAAACGACTACAACTTAAACAAAGTCGCCGAGCTTCAGGGTGTTCCCGTTTTGAATATCAACGAGCTGGCGAATGCTGTCAAGCCGATTGTGCTGCCCGGCGAAGAAATGATCGTTACGATTATCAAAGAAGGCAAAGAGCAGAACCAGGGCGTCGCGTATCTCGAAGACGGCACTATGATTGTGGTTGAAGGCGCTCGGCGGCGCATCGGCGAGACTTTGCCGGTCGTCACCAGCAGTGTGCTTCAGACCGTCGCCGGCAAGATGATCTTTGCCAACATTCGGGGCGATGAAGACGGCGAGGAGGACGACGGCGGTATGCGTTTGTATCCGCGCGGCGGTCCCCCCCCACAAGATCGGCGCTCCGGCGGCGGACGCCGCTACTAAACAGTCATGTCTGTCTACGCTCTTATCCCCGCCGCAGGCCGGGCCTCCCGGTTCAGCAGTGCGGGGGATAACAAAGTCTTCGTGCTTCTCGGCGGTCGTCCGCTTCTTCACTGGACGGCATCGGCATTTGCCGCGCATCCTAAAATAGACGGCATTGTCGTGGTTGCCGGGCCGCTGGAAGTCAGCCGCTGCCGCGAAGCGCTTGCGGGCGTTGACAAAGTGCTGGCGGTTGTCGCCGGGGGGCAGACGCGCCAGGAGTCGGTTGCCATTGGCCTGTTCGCCCTCGGCGGCGACCCGGACGACTTGATTGTCGTTCACGATGCCGCCCGGCCTCTCGTCTC
>JAYVVR010000429.1:0-8288 GCA_043786835.1 Armatimonadota bacterium
CGCTGCAAACAGTCGTCGTCCATCCCCGCGCGTACGCCGTTGTCGGCACTCACGGCGAGATTACGGCCAATGTAGACGGCCCCTTCGTCGAAAACCCGCTGATTTCGACGGGCGCGGGCGACCATTTCAACGCCGGCTTTTGCCTTGCCAAGCAGCTTGGGCTGTCGGACGACGAAGCCGCGACGGCGGCCGTCGGCACATCGGGCTACTACGTTCGCAACGCCGAAAGCCCGTCACTCGCCCAGCTTGCCGGGTTCTTGGAGGAGCAGGCGGGGGAGGGAACAGGAGCCACGGAATAAATTCCGAGGCTGACACAAACCACCGTCGCGGCGACGGAAAACAACCTTTATTGGCTTTCTTATTGGCCTTCTTGTTCTTGTGTCGTTGCGACACTGGTTTACTCTGAGCCTCGGAATCTATTCCGCGGCTCTTATGTCACTTCTGTTCCTCTCTATAACATTGGCACACTTTATGCACGATGACGAACTACAGATGCGCCGCGCCCTGCGGCTGGCGGCGCTTGGGCGGCATGCCTCCCCGAACCCAATGGTCGGGTGCGTCATCCTTAACACCGCCGGGCAGAAGGTTGGTGAAGGCTGGCACCCGGAGCCGGGCGAGCCGCACGCGGAAGTGTTTGCACTCAGGCAGGCCGGAGAAGGGGCACGGGGCGGGACGGCTTATGTCACGCTCGAGCCGTGCTCGCACCATGGACGCACCCCGCCGTGCGCGGATGCTTTGCTTGCGGCGAGTATCCGGCGCGTCGTCTGCGCGATGGCGGACCCCGATATACGGGTCAGCGGCAGTGGGTTTGAGAAGCTGCGGGCGGGCGGGGTAGAAGTCTCGGTTGGCCTTTTGCAAGCTAAAGCCAGAGAATTGAACGCGGCATATGTCAAGCACCGGGAAACGGGGCTGCCCTGGGTTGTTTTGAAGACAGCCATGACGCTCGACGGCAAAATCGCGACGGCAAACGGCGACTCCCAATGGATCACGTCGAAGGTTTCGCGGCTTGCGGTTCACCGGCAGTTGCGGGACCGAAGTGATGCGATTTTGACGGGCATCGGGACCGTGCTGACCGATGACCCGTCGCTGACGACGCGCCTGACCCACAAACCGGGCAGGAACCCGTGGCGCGTTATTGTGGACAGTCAACTGCGAATATCACTGGACTCGGAGCCTGTACAGCTTTCCGGTGAGGACGGCCGGACAATTATCGCGGCGACCGAGGCCGCCGACCCGGCCCGTCAGGCCGCGCTCGAAGCGCGAGGCTGCCAGGTTTTGATCTGCAAGAGCGCAAGCGGCCGTGTGGATTTACGGGACTTGCTGGATTGCCTGGGAACCCGTGGCGACATGGTGGGTGTTCTGGTAGAGAGCGGCGGTGCGCTTGCCGCATCACTACTGGCCCAGAGTTTGGTAGATCGCTGGGTTGGGTTTATCGCGCCCAAGGTGATTGGTGGAGATACCGCCCCTGGGCCTATCGGCGGCCTTGGCATCGCCCGAATGGCGGACGCCCAATCGGTTCAGCTTCGGAAAGTATGGCGCTGCGGTCCGGACATTGTCTTTGAGGCCCGCTTTGGGTAGAATAAAGTTACGAATTCGAGAATAGACGCCGGGAGGTGAGGAGTACGCACGATGTTTACAGGAATTATACAAGAAGTCGGACGAGTCGAAGCAATCGAGCGCGGCGCACAATCCGCCCGTTTTACAATCCGTGCGGAGAACGTGCTGGGCGGCATCAAGATTGGCGACAGCATCACCGTCAATGGGGCGTGTCTGACCGTGGTCGAACAGCAGCCTGGAACAGTCGCATTTGACGCCGTTTACGAGACGCTGCAAAAGACGGCGCTCGGGTCGCTTGCTATCGGTGACGAAGTGAACATGGAGCCGAGCTTATTGGCCTCAGGCCGCTTTGACGGTCATATTGTCCAGGGGCATGTGGACGGCGTCGGCACTATCGTAAGCATCCGCGAAGTAGACAACTCGTATTATGTCTATATCACGGCGTCGGCACAGCTGCTGCGGTATATTGTCCGCAAGGGAAGCGTCGCGATTGACGGCATTTCGCTGACCGTTGTGGATGCCGACGACAAAACTTTCTCCGTCGCCATTATCCCCCATACCTGGGACAACACCAATCTCCACACCCGCCGTGCCGGCGACCAGATCAATTTAGAGACGGACATCATCGGCAAATACGTCGAAAAGCTTGTCGGCGGCGACTTTGGCCGCTCCGAAACCACTCCCCTTCGCATTGCCGATCTAGAACGAAGCGAACCCGTCCGGGCCGGCCCTGCCACTGCATACAGGGAGTAGCGAATTATGACTGAACTACTTCAACAGGCGATTGCCGAAGTTTCTAAACTGCCTGAGATGAGGCAGGACAAGGTTGCTTCCTGGCTGCTGGAAAAGCTGGCATTTGAGGATAAACTCGCGCCCGTGCTGAAATCTTGCGCGGTGAAGTCTACCCACTGGAAAGCATTTTGTGAGTTCACACATCACAGTAGACTTTCGCAAACGCTTCCAGCATTTGTCTCTTGACATTCAGGAGCAGGCAAGACGCTCCTACCGGCTATGGTAAAGCAGCCCACAGCATTCAAGCTTGGATTACAAGCGTGTGAGCCAAATAATCCCGCTGTATTCCGTTCGCATTGGCCTGTATTGGCGGGCGCTTGCGCCTAAAGATGACGACGCTCTGAACTGGTTTTGGATTGGTCCGCACTCTCAGTATGACAAGTTGCTAGACCAGTTACGCTGACGACGATTTAAAACCCTTCGCTACATATCGGGAGTAACTTTCACGCCTTTGCAGCTGCCAGCTTCTAGCAAGAGTTCGATGGGGCGTATACGGAGCCGCGTTTTCGCCTTCGTTAAAGCGTTTGTTGCCTCTCTATTGCTTTCGTGGTGATAACGAGTAGCTTAATGACGATGAGGTCGTTCGGCTTTGATTGGTCCTCATGCAGAGCACGACACGTTGCGTCGGCAGATATAACAGAAAAGAGAGTCAGATGCCCGAGACGAAGTTCGATACGATTGAGGAGGCGTTGGCTGACCTGCGGGCGGGCAAAATGGTCATTTTGGTGGACGACGAAGACCGCGAGAATGAAGGCGATTTTGTGATGGCTGCCGAGCATGTCACCGCCGAGGCGATTACGCTGATGACCCGCCATGCGTCCGGTATTATCACGGTGCCGATGCCGGAAGAGCGGCTCTTAAAGCTGAATTTGGAGCTGATGGTTCGCGAAAACAGCGAAAGTATGCGGACGGCGTTTACTATTACGGTAGATGCCCGTGATGGCACGACGACCGGCAGCAGTGCGGCAGACCGGGCGCTGACCATTCGGAAGCTGGCTGATACCCATGCTGTCACAGGTGACTTCAACCGGCCTGGCCATGTCAATCCGCTGATGGCCCGAAAAGGTGGGGTGCTGAAACGTGCGGGCCACACGGAAGCGGCGGTAGATTTGATGACGCTTGCGGGCTTGCAGCCGGTCGGCGTTATCTGCGAGATTATGGGCGACGGCGGCGAAATGGCGCGGGCCGACGGGCTGGCAGCGCTGGCCGAGAAGTTTGATTTGAAGTTTATCACGATTGCCGAGCTGATTAAGTACCGGCGTCGCCGGGAAAAGCTGGTGCGAAAAGTCGCCGAGGCCAAGCTGCCGTCGCGCTACGGTGATTTTATTGTCCATGCCTACGAAAGCGATGTGGATCCGGCCCCGTATACGGCGTTTGTGATGGGCGACATCTCCGATGGCTTAGATGTCTTGGTGCGTATCCATTCGTCATGTGTGACCGGTGATCTAGTCGGTTCACTCAAATGTGACTGCGGCGACCAGCTTCATCTGGCGCTCCAAAAGATTTCTGATGCGGGCCGGGGCGTTCTCTTGTATATCGAACAGGAAGGACGCGGCATCGGAATTATCAATAAAATCAAAGCCTATGCGCTGCAAGACGCCGGGGCGGATACGGTCGAAGCGAATGTCCAGCTTGGCTTCAAGCCCGACTTGCGGGATTACGGGATCGGAGCGCAAGTGCTTGTGGATTTGGGCCTCAAGCGCCTTCGGTACATGACCAATAACCCGGCGAAGCTCGCGGGCCTGGAGGGCTACGGGCTGGAAATCGGCGAGCGTATCCCCCTGCTGTCGGAACCAAATGACGCAAATAAGCGTTATCTAGACACAAAACGAACCAAAATGGGTCACTTTTTGGTTCTAGACGAGCAGGACGCGCCGGAAGCATCGTAGGGTGCGGGCGGCTGAATCTGCGGCAGCGAAAGCACAAAGCCCGCGTTTGTGGGCTCTGGACCTTCGCATTCACCGGCGAAGGCGATTTTGTGCTTTTGTCACCGCGGTTTCAGATGCCTACCCCCGGCATAATCCGCGCGAACATTTTAGGAATAATTCTCGTATAACATGAAGACACTCGAAGGAACACTGATTGCTACGGATTTGACCATTGCGATTGTGCTCGGCCGCTTCAATTCGCTTGTCGGCGACCGGCTGCTGGAAGGCGCACTGGACACGCTGAGGCGCCATGGTGTGTCAGACGACAAGATTACCCTGGTCCGTGTGCCGGGGGCCTTTGAGATCCCGCTGGCGGCGTCGGAGCTTGCGAAATCGGGGAGCTACCACGCCGTGATCTGCCTTGGGGCAGTGATCCGCGGCGCGACCGCGCACTTTGATTATGTCGCTGGACCGATGGCATCGGGCCTTGCGAGCATCGCAGTTGACACCGGGGTTCCCGTTCTCTTCGGTGTCTTGACGACAGATACGATTGAGCAGGCTTTGGAACGGGCCGGGACAAAAGCCGGCAACAAAGGGGCGGATGTCGCTGCCGCCGCAATCGAAATGGCGAATTTACTCAAAACGTTCACTCTCTAACATTCACTACTGACATGAGGAACCTCCAAAAAATGAAGAAAGTTAGCTCCTATGCCGCCGTCTTTGCGGTTGGCGTCGCCGTCTGCGCCGTTGGCATGAAGACCTTCGGCGATACCCCCAACCTGTTTGGCGGGACCACGGCCTCTCAAAAGGCGGTTCTGACCGCACTTGATACGACCCCGCCTGCGCTGAAGCATTTCACTGGTGATACGGTTGTCGCCGATGCCGCTGCAAAGGTAGATGCTGCCGTTGTGACTGTTCACACCGTCGGCAAGCCGACTGCTTCGGCCGGTGATCCGATGTTTCGTATGTTTGGCGGCCAGCCGCAGACGCCGCAGGGGGCTGGCTCAGGCATCATCATCAGCGCCGACGGCTACATTCTGACCAATAACCATGTGGTCGCGAATACATCCAAGTTGACCGTCAACGTCAGCGACAAGACCAGCAGTACCGGCAAAGCGTATGATGCTCACGTTGTTGGCGCGGACCCCATCACAGATATTGCTGTCGTGAAAATTGATACGGCAGGTGTCAGGCTGCCGGTGGCGCAGCTCGGCAATTCCGACGATGTTCGAATTGGCGATTGGGCCATTGCGGTCGGCAATCCGCTCGATGTCGGCACGACCGTGACTCTCGGCATTATCAGTGCGCTGAACCGAACGGGTCAGAGCGCAGAAGGCCAGGCGATTCTGCCCGCGATTCAGACTGACGCCGCGATCAACCCCGGTAACTCCGGCGGTGCACTCGCAAACATCAACGGCCAGGTTATCGGCATCAACGAGGCGATCCTGTCGCCGAGCGGCACTTACTCTGGCATCGGGTTTGCCATCCCGATTAACCGGGCCAAGCAGATCGCCGCCGAGCTGATCCGAAATGGCAAAGCGTCGCACCCCTACCTAGGCGTACAGTACCAGCCGGTCGCCGCGCTGTCGTCGGATGACCGGGCGCAGACCGGTGTCCCTGCCGATCTGAGCCAGGGCGTCTACGTTCGTCGCGTGTTCTCCGGCTCGCCTGCCGCCCAGGCCGGCCTGCACCTTTACGACGTCATTACGACGGCGAACGGCCAGCTGATTGCGGACACGGACGCGCTGAACAACTTGATTCAATCGCTCAAAGTTGGCAGCACGCTGACCCTGAAAGTCATCCGCGACGGCACCCCGCGCACGGTGAATGTCACCCTGCGTGAGCGGCCCGCCACTTTCGGAGCGGTCACGCGCCAGCAAGCGGATCCCCAGCAGGGCGACCCGCAGCAGCAGACGCCGTTCGGGACCCCCTTCGGCCAGCCGTAAGCATCGCAAATGCGAACCTCACCCCGGAATTCTGTTCCGATCCTCTTCTTGAGAAAGGAGAGGGTGCTAGCTTGCTGGCGGGTGAGGTTTTTTGCCGGGTACAATATCCAATGAATGATCCTGTCACGCTCGTGCGCCATCTGTCCCGCCGGGCGATTGAAGTAGACGAAGCGCAGACTCTGCTCGACGAGATGAACCTCGCCGTGATGAACGCGCTCGGCGCAGACCGGGCTTTTATCGCGCTGGCGCATGACGGGACCGGGGATCTGGTCTTAGTCTCGACCGCGGGGGCCGGCTGGACCGATGAGTTCCGGGCGCGGCGTTTGAAGATAGATGAAGACCCGCAGGGCCAGCGGCGGAGCGGGATTACGTCCCATGTTGCCGCCACAGGGCAGCCGTACATTACCGGCGATGTCAGCGCCGACCCGTACTATTTCGCGTTTTTCGACGACGTTTCGAGTGAGATCGCTGTGCCGCTTCTCGACGGCAACGGCCACACACGGGGCGTCATAAACATTGAAAGCTTTCAGCACGACTATTTCACGCCCGATCACCTGTGCCTCGTTCAATCACTCGCCGACCTTGCCGTTCTGCGGCTCCTCAGCGACAGCTACCGGGCGCGGGAAGCGGCATTGGTAGAGATCGGCAAAGACCTCAGCGCCATCGCCGATACCGATGCGCTCATGCACCGGGTCGTGGATGTGGCCGCTGCCCAGCTTCGGTTTGAAGACTGCTCGGTGTTCGTGCTGGACCGGGACAAGCAGCATCTGACCCTTCAAGCCGCGCGGGGCGGCCTGGCCCAGCGCATCGGTACGGCGATCTACCCGATTGGCGAGGGCCTGACAGGGTGGGTAGCCCTCTACGGAGAGCCAATCCGTACCGTCAGCCCGCGCGAAGACTCACGCTGGCAGGGCAGATTTGAAGAATTCCCCTCCACCGAAGTCGGTGCGTTTCTCGCCGTGCCGATCTTCGGGCGTTCGGGTATCCTCGGTGTTTTGCGCGTTCTGCGCCGGAGAAGCGCCGCCCCGTGGTTCCGGCGTGAGTTTACCGATGACGACGAAAGTGTTCTTTTGACAATCGCGTCCCAGCTCGGCACGGCGATTGAGAACAGCCGAATCCTAGATCGCCTCGTAAACACCGAGCGCATGGCGGCGTGGGGAGAACTGTCTGCGAAAGCCGCCCACATGATCGGCAACCGGACATTTGCAATCAAAGGCGACTTGAACGAGTTAGAATATCGCCTGTCCGAACCCGAAGACAAGCGCGAAGAATATCAAACACTGGCCGAAGCCATGCGCCGCGGTATTTTTCGTTTGGAAGAGATTTTGCAGGAGTTCCGGGACTTTGTGCGGGCGACTCAAATCTCGCTGGCCGAGTACGACTTAAACTCGCTTCTTGCCCAGTGCATCAGCGAAAGCTACCCAAAGCGCAGCCCTGTCGTACTGACCTTGGACCTGGCTGATGGTCTGCCGCCGATCCTGGCTGACGGTTCACGTCTGAAGCGGGCATTCTCAGAGCTTGTCGAAAACGCCCTGTCGTTCCAGCCCGACGGCGGCTCTTTAATAGTCCGCACCTCCCACGCCGCATCCGCCGAGGCCCATGCCCTGGCGGATTTATCGCGAGGCCGCACCTACCTCAAAATCGAGTTCATTGACGCCGGCCCCGGCATTCCCGCTGACATCAAGCCGCGCATTTTCACCCCGTTTTTCACGTCTCGTGCCCGTGGCCTCGGCCTCGGACTGAGCATCGTCAAGGGGATTATTGACGCTCACCGTGGCGGCATCGTCGAGATCGGTGAGCCGGGCGTCGGCGCACACTTCGTGGCGTTTTTGCCTGCGAATGGGGGATAGCTTGCTCCGAATACTTTGCCTTCTTGCTGTGTTCGCCTTACTGACCATCAGCGCAAATGCGGCGCCCAACACCAGCCAAATTGCCGCGCCAGGGGCGGAGCTACAGAAAGTCAGCAGTGGCTACGGCTTCACCGAAGGCCCAGCCTGCGACAGTCACGGCGATGTCTACTTCACCGACCAGCCGAATGACCGCATTTATCTGTGGCACGCCGCGACTGGCAAAATCACGCTGTTCAAGCAGGGGACAGGCCGGGCGAACGGTCTGTGCTTCGACG
>JAYVVR010000430.1:0-2926 GCA_043786835.1 Armatimonadota bacterium
GCCCCTTTCGGCTCACCGAATACCTGGAACCCGGACACCGCCACCACCCCGAACCCCACGTATTCAAGCTGAACGGACACCGCTGCCGCAAATAACAACTCCTGCCTATAAATATCCTTTTTTTGCCGACTACGTGTTCGAAGCCCACCCCGGCTCCGATACGCTCATGGACGGGTCACGCGTCGTCCGCGACCCCGTCCCCCCCGGCGGCCTCCACGCCTACATCAAAGCCGGACGCGACGCCTGCGCCCCCCTCGACCCCCGCCTTCTTATACCAGGCAGCACACCCGCCGCCCTTTCCGCCGCAGTACTGAATTTCCTGGACGGCGACTGGGCCTGCGCGCTTACTCCCACCCGGCTCCGGCAGTATGTGCTGGACCACTACCGCTGGGAAACCCACGGGGACATCGTCGAACGCCTCTACAAAGACCTGTTACAAAGATCTATCAAGAACTTGAAGGAAGACTGAAGGGAGCTTACGAGTGGAGACTTTTGTCAAAGCGACTTCCGACGCCGGGCAGCCAAAAAAGGACAGGAAGCCAAAAAAGGACGGGCAGCCGAAAGAGGACGGGCAGCCGAAAGAGATCGGCGGCTACCTGCGGGTCTCGCGCGTTTTGTTCCCACCGGAGTGCCAAACGCCCGCCGATAGGGCCCACCACATTGAATACCTCCGGCAGATCCGGCGATCGGAGCTCGAGGCTGACGCGGCCCGAAACGGGGATCGCATCAGCGCCTGGTATGATGACATCGGCGTGAGCGGGCGGGGCGAGCTGTATCCCAAGCGGACAGGGTTTGCCCGCGCCCGCCGCGATGCCAAAGAAGGCAAGCTCGCCGCCCTCTACGCCCGCGACCTCTCGCGCTTGTTCCGAAACGTCGTTCAGCAGGAACTGTGGTTCTCCGAGATGGAGGAGTGCGGCACGGCGGTCCATGCCCAGGATCTGCCGTTTGCCGCCGATGCGGCCACGCGCCGGCTGCTTCGCCAGCAAATGGGCATTATCCACGAGTATGTTTCCAGCCGCCTCGGCGCGACCGTCCGGGAGCGGATGCGGAGCCGCGTTCAAGCTGACCTCAGCACGGTGTTCCACTCTGACTATTGGGGCCTGAAGTACGACCCCGTCCGCCAAGCCTTTGACCTGGACACGGACACGGCAGACAAGATTCGTCTGGTATTTGAGGTCCTGATTGAGTGCAGCGGCAATGCGTCTGAGGCCGCCCGCCAGCTGAACCTGATGCTGGCAAGAGGCCACCCCCGCGCGACAGCAACCCCCTCCGGCCGGACATGGCACAGCTCACTTGTTCTTACCCTGGTTCGGTCTGCCCGCTACCGGCGAGCTATCCAGTACGGCGACCTCGTGGTCGCGTCGCCGCACCGCATTCCGGAAGTGGTTCCTGCCGAGACGGTGGCCCGTGCAGACGCCCTGCTTGGGGTCCGGTGTGCCCACTTTACCCAGAGCGTCGGCAAGCGGTTTCAGTATGCCGGCGAGTTCACGTACTTGCCGTTCCTGCGGTGCGGTTACTGCGGGAGTGCCATGCTTGCACAGCCGAACCGGCGCGATGTTCCGGCGAACGAACTCTCCTGGGTTGCCTATGTCTGCCGTGCGAACCACCGTGCCCAGCGCTGCCCAGCCCCGTACTCGATCCAGCAAAACCGTCTGCACCGGCTTGTGCAGCGGGGACTTGAGCAGGCGTTCGCCGCTTATTTCGGCCTCCAAGCGGCACCTTTGGCTGTTCTCTCACATGACGCCGTTTTTCTATCGCCGGAAGACGTCCTGCCCAATCAAATGCGCTCTTCCAGCGAAGCAGTAGAGGCTTTCAGCCCCACGACGCCATCAAATCCCACGACGCCATCAAATCCCACGACGCCATCAAATCCCACGATTGCTTTCGAGGTGGCACGGACAGAAGCGATCGCCGAAGAGCTGCTGCGTCTTGACCGCAAGCGGGAACGCTATCTAGAATTGTACGCTTCCGGGTTGATCCGAGATCAAGCGGAATTAAATGCGCATTTGCAGCGCGTCGCTTCGGAGCGGGCTTTTGTTCAGTGTCCTTTCGTCCTTCAGCCGCCACTCTCCAAAGATCAAAGTTCTGGCAAAGATCAAAGTTCTGGCAAAAATCAGAGTTCTGGCAAAGATCAAAGTTTTGGCAAAAATCAGAGTTCTGGCGGCAAGGAAGCATTCTACAGCGAAAGAGCAGCGTCCCTCACGGATGAAAACAACCTGCTCAGTAACATTCCAGAAACGCGCGAGAACGAGCTTTGGGCGGATGAAGCTTTGATGAACGGAGCTTTGACAGATGAAGATTTGCTGGAAGAGACGGAAAGGGACACAGCGTGCGGGGCTACACTGACCGGGAATAAAGCAGGTCTAGGTGAGAATCATGTTCGTCTGTCTCACGGTCCTATGCCATTTCGAGCAGTGGCCCCGCGCTCTGAAGTCGAGGCACTATTCCGTCAGTTTCAGGAGATCTGGTCTGTACATCCGGCAGCTCATCAAATCCAGATGGAAGGCGAAAGACAAGTCGAAAACAGGGAAAATGAGTTTAAGCAAAATGGGACAAAGCAAAACGAGACAAAGCAAAACGAGACAAAGCAAAGCGAAAACAAAGAAAATACCGCGCGGAAAGACCAGCTCCCGAACGCCGTGCGAAGAGACCGACGCTCGAAGGCCGTGCGGAAAGACCAACCGCTGACGGAGAAGCGCAAGCAGGCTCTGCTGGGAACCCTTCGCGCCAGCATTGTCGTGCGGGTCTTTCCACTTTCCGACACCGTCGATTTCCTCCCACCTGCGCCAGTTCCCGGCGTGCTGTCCCCTGGGCGCCCGACGCGAACGCGCTCCTTGCAGACCGGAGAGCCTTACTCGGTAGGCGGGCGAGTGACAGTTGCACTGGAGCTCCCGACGCTGGGAATGATCGGTGTCCAGGCGGTTCA
>JAYVVR010000431.1:0-8276 GCA_043786835.1 Armatimonadota bacterium
GGAGGGAGCGAGGAACGAGCGGGAGGGGTTCTTAAGGAGACCAATCATGGACGAGAAAATTGTGCGAGCCTACCGAACACCGGAAAAGCAGGTATTGGCCGTCCAAATGCGGCACGACATGACGCCGAGCGAAGCGCTTTTATGGGAACGCCTGCGGGCAAACCGTCTCGGCGGTCTTTCATTTCGGCGGCAGCAGGTCATTGGCGGCTTTGTCGCAGATTTCTACTGCCGCTCCGCCCGGCTTGTCATTGAATGCGACGGAGAAGTTCACGAAAGACAAGGTGACTATGACCGGGCACGGGACGAAATCATCGCGACCTATAATTTACGCGTCTTGCGATTCAGCAACGACGCCATCACGCACAATTTATCGGCAGTCCTCGCCGACATCTTATCAGCAACAAAGTAGAAGCAACCACCCGTGCCCCAATCCTCTGGCCCTTCCCTAACAGGGGAGAGAGCCGAGGGACGAGGCGGGAGGGGTTCTTGTCGGGAGGGGTTCCGTATTAGGGAAGGGATATTCATGGCGGTCAACAAAAAAGTACGATGGGGCGTGGTGGGGGCGACGGCGCAGATCGCACAGCGCGGGGTCATTCCAGCTATTCTGGACAGCCCCCATGCCGAGCTGACAGCAGTAGCATCGCGGAGCCGGGACAGCGCAAAGGAAATCGCGGCGGCATATGGGCCGGAAGTCGCGGCTTACGGCGATTACGACTCGCTGATTGCCGATGATAACGTAGATGTGGTTTATCTGCCCCTGCCGAACAGCCTGCACCTCGGGTGGGCAGTCGAAGCGATGAACAACGGCAAACATGTCCTGTGCGAAAAGCCGCTGGCCCTGAACGCGGTGGAAGCCGAGGAAATGCTGGAAACGGCGGAGGCAAACGGGGTCGTGCTGTCGGAAGCGTTTATGTACCGCTACCATCCGTTGCAGCAGGAGATTTTCGACATCGTGCAGGGCGGCGGCCTCGGCACGGTCCAGCTTGTGCGGGCTTCGTACTCGTTCGTGCAGACTGATCTCAACGATTACCGGCGCATTCCTGGCATGGGAGGCGGGGCGCTGTTTGATGTCGGCTGCTACTGCGTCAATATCGCCCGAATGGCGTTCGGCGCAGAGCCGACCGCAGCGACAGCAAAGTCTTTGTTCGACCCGCAAACAGGGGTTGATACGACCACAACCGCGCTTCTGGAGTTCGGCACGGCGGGCATGGCCCTGATTGACTGCTCGTTTTCGCTGTCGTTCCGGGCCTCGTATGAGATCGTTGGCAGCGATGCATCGGTCAGCATTCCGCGCTTCCTGCTTGGCGGCCTGCGATCCGGCGGCAAGCCGGAAGCCGGTGAGTACCGGCTGTCGTATGCTGGGGAGACGGAGGAGCGGGTCTCGAAAGCTGGCAATATGTACACAGGCGAAGTCGAAGCCATGTCCTGCCGCCTTTTGGGCCAGCAGAGCTTTCTCCTGCCGCCGACGGACTCCCTGCACAACATGAGCGCGATAGACGCGATTGCCGCCTCTGCCCGGTCGGGTCAAAAAATGCTTTTGTGACGCTACTTTGACTTGCGCGTCACCGGAAACCAGCCGTCAGCTCGGAGGTTCTTTGTAATCTTGACCGCAGCAGTCGCCCGGTTGAACGTATACAGATGGACGCCAGGAGCCCCATTTTGGAGTAAATCCTGGCACTGCTCGGTGGCGTAGGCGATGCCGCGCTCCTGGATGTCTTTGTCAGGGCCGTCCCCGAGGGCGCCCAGGAGCTTGTGGGGGATGTCCTGCCCGCTTAACTCGGCAATACGGGCCAGCTGGGACAGCGAAGTCACCGGCAAAATACCCGCAATCAGCGGCATGGTGACATTCGCTTTTGCGGCCTGGTCGCGGAACTCGTAGTAGAAGGCATTGTCAAAGAAAAGCTGCGAAGTCGCAAACTCCGCGCCGCAGTCCTGCTTGTACTTTAGCCATTTGATGTCGTCGTCTAAGTGTTCGGCGTCCGGGTGCTTTTCCGGGTAAAACGCGCAGCCGACATGGAAATCGAAGTGGGTTTCGGCGTATTGAATCAAATCGCTGGCGTGAGCAAACCCGTCGGGATGCGGCTGGTAAGACGGGTCGTTCTTGGGAGCATCGCCCCGGAGCGCCATGAGATGGTTGATGCCGGCGGCTTGCAGCGTCGTTAGAATCTCGCAAATCTCTTCGCGGGAGTGCCCCACGCAGGTTAAGTGCGGTACAGATTCAATGTCAAGCTCGCGCTCGATTCGACTCACCAAATCCACCGTCTTAGCCCGGTTTGAGCCGCCTGCCCCGTAGGTGACGGAGACAAAATCGGGGGCTTGACGCGCCATTTCGCCAAGTGTTGAATAAAGCGTCGCCCACCCTGCTGCGTTCTTCGGCGGCGAGAACTCATACGAAAGGGTCGGGATTTTCGCTTTTAATTTTTCGCAGAATGTCATCGCTATTCTTCCTAGTTAATCCCCAGCAGCTTTGTTTCAACATACTCGCAAAGCGTGTGCATCAAGATTTGATGGCACTCCTGGATTCGCATCGCGCTCGGGTTGACGCTTTGAACGCAGATCTCGAAATCCGCCTTGCCCCGGCATTTGCCACCGGTCTTCCCTGTAAACAGCCCTGTAACTACCCCGCGTTCCCGCGCTGCTGCTAATGCCCGCAGAATGTTTTCGGAGTTGCCGCTGCTGGTGAACGCGATTAAAATATCGCCAGGCATTCCCAGCGAATAAACCTGCCGGGCAAAGATTTCATCGAACCCGTAATCGTTGCCGATGCACGTTAAAAGTGTGCCGTCAATAGACAGGCAAATCCCCGGCAGTGACTTTCGCTCCCGGTAAAAGCGTCCGGTAAACTCTTCGGCGAGATGCGCCGCTTCCGCCGCTGACCCGCCGTTGCCGCAGGTCAGCAGCTTGTGGTCGGTGTTGAACGCCGTCAGTACCGCTTCCGATAGCGCGTTTAATGTATCTTCGTAGTCCAGCAGACCGACCAAATCCTCCTGAAGCTCAGCGATATGTTGTGTCAGCATAATTTAATCACACGAATGAAAGAACCGAGGAGGTAAACTTCACTCGCTGGAAAAACCGTCCTTCGGACGACAAGAAACCTAACGATGGCAACTCTTTCGTCCGAAGGACGACATTAACAGCGAGCGAAGTTTACTTCCTCGGTTCTTTCATTTCTGGGGCGGTTAGTGCCTCCGCCAGCAGTGTTACCGGGTGGGCGACACGGATATCCGGCACGCCGCGCTCCTTCAGGCCCGACGCAATCCAGGCTAGGCAGCCGGGATTGCCGGTCGCGATCACGGTAGCCTTTGTCGCTAGAATATGATCTATCTTGCGGGCTTGCAGACGTTTTGCCATCTGTGGTTCGGTAAAGTTATAAATGCCCGCCGAGCCGCAGCAGATATCGCTCTCAGACAGTGCCATCCATTTTGTGTTCGGCAGACGCGACAGCAGCGCGCGGGGCGCGTCGGAAATCCCCTGCCCGTGCAGCAGATGACAGGCATCATGGTAGGCCATGACGGTTTCTGTCTTGGACAGAGACTTCAAGGGGGCGACCCAGCCCAGATCGTCCAGAAACTCGCTGACATCGCGGACTTTAGCGGCGAACGCCGACGCTTTTTGAGCATACTCTGAGTCGTCAGCGAACAGCTGACCGTATTCTTTCATCTGTGACCCGCAGCCCGCCGAATTGACGACAATCGCGTCAAGGCCGTCAAACGGCAGAAATGCTTCTATCAGAGACTTGGCAAGCGACTTCGCCTCGTCGCCGTAGCCGTTATGCCCATGCAGCGCCCCGCAGCAGCCCTGACGCCGGTTGACCAGGACTTCGCAGCCGTTCGCGGCCAGCACTTTGACGGTATCAGCGTTGACATCACCGAACAATACACGCATGGCGCAGCCCGTGAGAACCCCGACACGGGCACGCTTAATACCGACGGCAGGCGTAATGGTCGGCGGCAGCGGCGGCGAAAGCAACGCAGGAAGCTGCGTCTTTTGGGAAGCCGCACCCAAGTCCCCCGAGAGCAGCTTCACGGCTGGGCTGGGCACAACCCCACCGGTGACGGCCTGGGCCATTCGCATGGCGATTGTCAGACGCTTCGGCTGGGCAAGCGTCCCGAGCAGCGCCGATCTAGAAAAATCCGTCGGTGCAGGCCGAACCCGTTCGGCATTGATCCGCTCACGGGCCGTCTCTAAAATGCGCCCATAGGGAACGCCCGACGGGCAGGCGGTTTCGCAAGCCCGGCAGCCAAGACAGAGGTCCAAATGGTGCGTGACATCGGGATCTGCCGGCGACAATGTCCCTTCGTGCATCTTCCGCATCAGCACGAGCCGTCCGCGCGGGCTGTCCGCCTCGCTTCCCGTTTCCAGGTACGTCGGACAGGCCGGCAGGCACAGTCCGCAGTGGACACACGCCATCAAATCTGATTCATGCTGCGCTTTTGTCATAACTTGCCCACAAACCGGCCGGGGTTCCACATTCGGGCTGGATCGAGTGTTTCTTTTAGCTTTGCCATCAAACCGAAGTCAGGCAGCAGGGGTGACCACACAGGGACATCGGCGCTTCGTAAAGTCTCCGGCATTTGGGCCAGGATAAAACTGCCGCCGCAGCGGTCGGCTTTATCTTTCAAGTCCGCATAAAAACCGAGCCAGTCGACAGTATCCGACAGCGGCGCAAAATGGGCGGTCATCAGGCCGAGCGCGGCATCGGAGGCGACTTCCGCCGTGAGGCCGCTCCGCCGAGCTGTCCATTCCAGCATCCGCGAGAACGCCCCAACCTGCGACGACAAAACATGGAACTCTGCGGTCAGCGGCGCATCTTGCAGCGAAAAGTCGCGCAGGGCCGCACCGGCCTCTGCCGCAAGTGTATCGTCTAAGACGCCGGCTCCAAGCGTTTTCACCTGCCATGCGACTGTTTCGGCGTCGCCGTCGAAGCCGACCAGAATATACTGCGTGTCGTCAGCGCCCCGAAGAACAGCCGAGGCAGCGCGTGGACTAAGCAAAAACAGAAATGACGGCAGCAGATTAGACCCAAGCAGGTGGTCTAAGACATCCTCGCTGTTGCGGTCGGCGTCAAGCGGCAAGGCGATTATCACCGACGTTTCCGGGAGAGGTGAGACTTTGAACGTAACTTCGGTAATTAGCCCAAGCGTTCCGAATGACCCGCAATACAGCTTCGGCAGATCGTAGCCGGCAACGTTTTTGACGACTTTGCCGCCGCCTTTGATTAGTTCACCCCGGCTATTGACGACGGATACGCCGAGCAGGAGATCGCGCACACTGCCGCTTGAAAATCGGCGCAGGCTATTCGCGCGGGTCGCCACCATGCCGCCGAGGGTCTGAAAGTCAGGCCGGGCAATGTCAAGCGGCAGGCACTGGCCGTGCTGGGCGAGAACAGCCTGCAGAGTGGCAGCCGTGACACCGGCCTGAGCCGTGATCGTCAGATCAGCGGGCTCGTACTCAGTGACTTTGTTCAAATACGTCGTCAGCAGAACCGCATCATAACGCTCCAGCGGGTAGCCGAGAGATTGCCGAGTGCCCCCGCCCCAAGACGCCAGCGCTTTGCCGACGCTTTGGCGGACGATTTCTTGTGCTTCTTCGGGCATTTGCGGCGCGAAGATCGCGGCGGGCTGCCGGCCCACTATCGTATAGTCTGACACCTTCATCGTAACTCTAGTATATCACGTTGAGGCCATCGGGGTCAACTGCAAATTGGGGTCAACTGCGGCGGGATTGGATGTCGGCGAGGAGAGTTGGAAGAGCAGGCGCGAGGGCGCGGGCGGCGGCAAAAAGCGACGCCCCGTGGGCATGGCCTTGAAGATGGCCGGGCATATTGATAATCAGCGTTTCGCCGCGAATGCCGGCGAGGCCGCGCGTGGCTCCGTCTTCGGGATAACCGGCTTCGGCAGCGGCCCGGCGAAGCATCTCAGGAATACCGGGAATGAAGAACTTCGCCAGTGACCGGGTCACTTCCGGCACAATATCGGCTTTTGAGGAGCCGACCGCGCCCACCGTCAGAATAAGCTGGCAGCGGGACTTCCGGTGAGGCGAATCGCACCAGTCACGCAGGGTTTTCTGGACGTGGAAGCGCGTAATTCGGATGATCAGCGGGCGATGCACCGTGTAAAGATGCTCGTTACCGATCATGAGACCCGATTCAACGGCAGCACACCCTGCTTCTTCCCATGACCGTACACCAACTTCTGCAAATGTCCCTTCGCGACGCGAAAATCCGAGAATGCCTACCTGTATCATTCAATGCCCAATCCAAGCGGCGGCAATGCCGCTTGTGTCTGTAATTCTTGTCTTACTGCACCAGTCCCTTAGTGACTTTCATAAAGATGTCTTCTAAATCCATGGCCTGCTCGGTGAAGGCGAGAACACGCAAACCATGCGAAATCAGCAGAGTATTCAAATCTGCCTGCGCTTCCGGGGTGCCTGCGAAGTCAATTTGGAGGTGGGAGTCCATCGGACGCACTGCGCGGACACCCGGCGCATCGGCCAGCAGCTCAGCAGCTTTATCCAGACCGTCCAGCAGCCGGATTTCGAGTGTTCGCCCGCCGGTGACCTGGTCCATGATATCCTGAACGTCGCCGGACACAAGCATCTCGCCGCGCTCGATAATCCCGACTTTGTTGCAGAAGTCCGCCAGCTCCGGCAGGATATGGGACGAAATAATAATTGTTTTACCCATCGCCTTCAGCTCTTTGAACAGCTCTTTAATCTCAATTCGTGCCCGCGGGTCAAGCCCGGACGCCGGTTCATCAAGAAGTAGTACTTTCGGGTCATGGATCAGCGTTTTCGCCAGGCACAGGCGCTGCTTCATGCCAGTGCTTAATTCTTCCACATAACTGTCTTTTTTTCCACTTAAATCTGTAAGGTTTAATACATCGTCAATGATGCGCGGCCTCTGGTTCTTCGGCAGCCGGTACGCGCCGGCAAAGAAGTCCAAATACTCCCAGACTCGCATGTCATCGTAAATCCCAAAAAACGCCGGCATGTACCCGATCCGACCACGTACAGCCTCAGGATGTTCTACAACATCAATCCCGTCAATTTGGGCTGACCCGGAAGTCGGTTTCAAGAGCGTCGCCAGCATCTTGATAGTCGTCGTTTTACCAGCCCCATTCGGCCCGATAAAGCCGAAGATGTCCCCGGCTTCTAAATTGAGGCTGAGGTCTTTCACCGCCGTCAGCCCTTTGTATTCTTTGACAAGATGTTCAATCTGGATCACAGTAAGCTCCTAGCTTTGTTCCCGAACGGCCTGCCGGTAGCGTGAGACCATAAAGCCAAGCATCGCCGCTGTCAATGCCAGGGTTCCGAGACAATAAAACGCAATGGCGTCGGCAGGGTCGGCGTTCTGGTTGATGCCGCCAAACGCATCGGGCGCGAATGCGTTTATCAAGTAGGTGAGGACATAAAACGGGTTCGTCCAAAGCACCGGCCATTCGTGATTCGAGGCCGTCGGCGACAGCAGCAGACTGAACACCTGGTTGACAGCAATTGTCCCGATGCACAGCAGCGCTGTGATGGTTAGCGCAGACGCCGTCGCGGTCATCGTCCGCTTGGCTTGAAACGAACACAAGAGGCCAAACGCCGAGTAACACGCGCTGGTGATAAGTAAGAAAGTAAGCATCGCCGGCAGCATCAGCCAGGAGAAAGAAGCGCGGGCGGCGCAGATCGTCATATACGGCAGCAGGATCGCCAGCAGCAGCCAGGGAATCATCTGCCGACCCAGCCACTTGCCGAGCAGAATATCCGCCCCTGAGAGCTGTGTCGTCGCCAAAATCTCCCAAGTCTGCTGTTCCCGCTCCTGCGTGATGGCCGTTGCGGTGAGTACCGGGGCCAGCAGAACAATCAGCGCCAGTGCACTGTAGATCAGCAGCGGCCACAAATCGCGGGCGTCCTGACTTGTTCCCCGCCAGAGAGCGAGCAGGCCGCGCGAGTAATAATAGAGTGTCACAAGCCCGATTGCCCGTGCGATCCACACGTTCGCGCCAAGGCCGCATTTGCGCCTCAGACGGAGCCGTCCCCGGATTTCGCGTTCCAGCACCGGGTTGTTTGACCAGAAGGACATAAATTATTCCGAATGACCCATTAAGAATCCCTCCCGCTCTAAGAACCCCTCCCGCTTTAAGAACCCCTCCCGCTTTAAGAACCCCTCCCGCCTTGCTTCGCAGGCTCCCTCCCCTGTTAGGGAAGGGCCAGAGAAAGGATAGGAGGAGACTAATGGCGAACGCATTGCCTCCGCGCTGTTCTGTATTGCCCTTCTTTATTGCCCTTCC
>JAYVVR010000432.1:0-2925 GCA_043786835.1 Armatimonadota bacterium
TACGAAACAGGCTCCGCCAAACGGCGGAAGACATCCTGCGCTTTCTACAGCAGAGTCAAGACGCCGACAGTCCAGAAGTGTCACCGGCTTTGTTAAGTCAACATAACAGGGTTGATCCAAAAACATCCCTTGCATCTGACAAACGGGAAGCCAGCGACAACGTGGCTCCGCAAGGGGATTTGCTGAAGAGAGAGAAGGCGGTGTGAAAACACCGCCTTCTTCTTTTTGACAACGCAGCAGCGTAAGAAATAACGAAAGACGCTGTCAGACACGGCTACCAGTGCTGTGGGCAGGGGCGATGGCCCCCAGAAAGTCCGAAAGAGAAGCAACAAACTGGCCGACTCAACCGGCGTGTTAAGTCAACATAACAATTTCTAGCCATTACTGATTCCGGGTAGGCAACAACGGTCATGAGCGAACAAAAAGAAACGTCCGTCAGCAATAAAGTCGTACAACCCAATTATCAGACAGCGCACGCTCAAATCACCGAACCTGCACGGTTTGTCGCCATGAGTCATTACTACAGGCGCCGGTGGCTACGGGAGGTGGGGCCGGTGGGGACGGCCATCCTGCTTGAGCTTCGCGGGCGGTGCTACAACAACCCAGTGACAGGCGAGCGGAGGGATACCGTCGTCGCGGCTCAGAAGGAACTCGCGGAGGCCATCGGGATTAGCGTAGACACCCTTCAGCGGCAACTCGGCAGACCCGGTCAAGACGAAGCCTCAAAAGCGAACGCCGCCCTGCGCCGCTTCATCTGGACTGAGGAGCGCTACCAGCGCAGTGAAGTGGGACGCGTCCGACAGCTTGAAAACATTTACCATGTCTCGATGGACGATCCAGTTCACGAGGATGACGAGGAGCATCTAGAGGCACTAGTGGAGGAGTACGAGCGGCAGACACAGGAAGCGGCTGCGCGACATCAGCACCGTCGTAAACAAATACTCCCTGCTCAAGAGAAGGCCCCTTCAAAGGCTATACCCACACCGGAACCGCAAAATGCGGTACTACGTTCTAACGACCCAGAAACGGTGGCACCGGAACCGCATTTTGCGGTAGGGGGTCACCGCAAAATGCGGCAGGGGTCACCGCATTTTGCGGCACTATCTGAAGAGTCTTTACTTCTCTTTACAAAAGAGATTACTTCTTCTTCAACGTTTAACGTTAGTGAGGACAAAATTGACTTCGTCTCTACAGCAGAAGAAGAAGCCATTCCAGACGCGAGGACGGTCAGAAACTCCCTGGAGACAGGGCTGGACACGCAGGTGAATGGCCTGGTCCAAGAGCTGAAGGACTGGGGGAGCGAGCGGCGGCACAAGCAGTTGCTGTCGATCTGTGAGCAGAAGGGGCTGCTGCATCTCTCGGACCAGGCGCTTCAAGCTACACGGCAGCGCCTTACCAGGGAAACAAAGCGCGGCATACTGGAGAAGCCGGGTGCTTATTACCAGCGCATCTTGATCTGCCTCCTGGAAGCCCATCAGGTCTTCGTGCCCACCGCAGGAGAGGACGACGCTGAGGAGGTCCGACGCCTCGCACGGCTGAGCCTGGGACTGGAGGGATGACAGGGCGGGAAGTACTAAGCGTCGCAACCTTGCCTGGAGCCGACCCGCCGGACGGGGCATGCGACACTATTCCGCTGCGATCACCGAGATTGAAAGAATGGGAACTGAACTACATTGCCCGCCACTGAATTGCCCGCCACTGAACCGCCGGCCCCAGTCACTCGTCAGTCACTCGCTGCGGGACGTGCTGCGGGACGTGCTGCTAGCGCTCCCCGAACTGCCGGACGAGGACGATCTCATGCCGAGCCATTACCTGGACGCCGTGTTTAAGCGCCTGCGGGACAAGGGTCTGGCCGACCTGTGCCTGGAGGCCCACAGCCACAAAGCCACCAAGAAGGAGGTTCTGGACCAGCTGGGGCGGGCGCTCGACGCCCGAACCACCCCGGAGTGCGGACGTGCCGGACCTGCCGTTCGTCTTCGTGGCCTCTGAGTCGGCGGTTGCCATGGACATCCCCTTCTGGACACGCCCCGGCGTGAACAGCGGCGGGCGTTAAGTAACCCAGCGCCGAAGCGGTGTACGGCATGCTTTCCGCAAACTGCTCGTATAAGAGTATTTATACGAACAGTTGCCGGCGGGAGAATGTCTTGAGGGACTCGAAGGTTGAGCCTGAGTGCAACGGTTCTCTCGTAATTCGTTGCAGATCTAAGACAAAGCAGTTTTGTGTTAATCGGCTTCGTGAGCGAGAGATTCGTGCGTCTTCCTCTGCGTCGGCCTGAGGGCCGAGAGGAAGCGACTGGCGGCTGTCACGACGCGCGGTAGCCGTTTGTGGGGCTGCCGTGGGTGCTTTATGAGGTTTCGTGGGGGCGGTGAGCGCCCGGTGCGTGATGACCGTCAGAACCATCGCCGTCAGAACCATCGCCGTCAGAACGAACACCAGGGACGTACCGATAAGAGCAAGGGCCAGGCGGCTCCGGCCTGCATTTATCCACACAGAGTTCAATTCTCTGTTCCTTTCTGCGTTTGGGCCGGAGACCGGATGACGACGCCCTAACCCGTGATTTCCTCGGCGGGAGGCGCGTCGGGTCGCGCGGCAGCCCGGGCGATGATTTCGCGGATCTCGCCGCGGCAGCGCTCGACGGCCTGACGGACGAGGCGCACCGTCTCTGGGTCATCCCGGTCGGCGACGCTCCGCAGCCCGCCCCAGACCGTCCGGGCCAGGGTATCCAGCTCCTCCTGGAGAAAGCCGATCTCCGGCTGGCTCGCGGCGGACGTGGCCGGAGCGCCGAACCGTGCCCAGAAGGCGGTCAGGTCCTCGGCGCGGGCCTCTAGTTCCGCCCGTCCCGCGTCCGTCAGATGGTAGACGCGCCGCTCGGCGCCCTGTTCGCTGCGCACCTGGCCCAGGTCTTCCAGATACTGCATGGTCGG
>JAYVVR010000433.1:0-2910 GCA_043786835.1 Armatimonadota bacterium
CAAAGGGTCGCGCCGGCCGGGCGGCTTCTGATTTTATTCCAACAATCTGCTGTCCGTCTTTCGAGAATGCAGCTTCGCTGACGCCTCTGCTTCGCGGGAGAATACGGCGACGGCCGGTCCGTAAATCCCAGACCTGCACCTCGGAATAGGTTCCCGCCTCACTCATACCGCTGCCGCTGACAAGGAGCCGGTTGTGGGGCGAAATTGAGATTTCACCAACGAGTTCCCCGGAGAAGATATGCAGGAGACGACCGGTTTGGACATTCCAGAGACGAACTTTGTCGTCGCAGGAATAGGCGAGCGTTTTCCCGTTGGGCGAAAACGTGACCGAACCAATCTCCCAATCGTCACGGCTATCGCGGAATGTATGGAGCAGCTTGCCGGAAGCCACGTTCCAAAGCCGGACGCAGTCGGGTGTCGCCCATTCGCCCCCAGAAGTCGCGAGAGTCTTGCCGTCCGGGGAAAAAACGAGGGTGGAAACAGTGCGATGGCGGAATGTATGAACGAGAGTAAGCGATTGTGCAGCGGCGGGATATCCCGCCGCTGCTGGTATAAGAGTGAGCAGCAGAGTAAAAAAGCGGCACGGCGCGATCACGCCGCGCCGCCGGGCCGAACTGGGGCTTCGTCGTCGGCGACGACTTCGATCTCGATGGCCTGATACAGCTTCACGGCAAAGCCGTCTTCCAGCATGGCGTCGCGGACCCCGAGTGCGATCTCTAAGTCCTCGCACACTTCGAACGCGACATCCTCGCCGGCTTCCCCGACAACGATGTACGCTTCTTCATCATCTTCGTCAAAGTCGTCGCTCTGGTCTACCAGAGTCAGCGGGACCAGTGGCTTGCGCTGGGGGGGCGGAGGGACTCGCTGGGTATTGCCGTTGTTTTGTGCCATCGTTATTCGGCTCCTTCAAATTTGGTTGTTGTTTTGCGCGGACGCCCGCGCGGCTTTTCGAGAGTCGGCGTGTCTTCGGACAACACGGCAATCACGAGGCGGTTAAATGCCGACGCCTGCTCGTCATGGGGCAGCAGGCAGCTCTTGTCGAGAACGGTCAGCTCCGCGCGGGAGTTTGCCGCCAGGAACGCTTCAGCATCGGACAGTGGTGTGAGCCGTGCTTCCCGACCCCAAACGATTTTGAGCGTCTTCTGGGTCAGCTTCGGAAAGACATCGGCGACGCTATGGTTGAGGTAGCCGCTGAAGAAGGACGGCGGGGCATTTTGCGCTCCGTACTGGTGCGCGGCGGTCGAGTAGTGCGTCAAAAGCGCGTCGTCTACGTAGGACGGATCAAAATAGGTCTGGTTCATCAAGTAGTAACGCAAGCCGGCAAGCGATGTTAGGCCATTATAAATACTTGTTCCCAGCAACGGCAAATGCGTCAGCTGGTACGACGCCTCGGTCCCGGCGTCCGGCGCTTTCGACAAATGCCGAAAGCCCGTCGGACAGATCAAAATCAGCGTTTCGACCAGCTCGGGCCGGTCTGCCGCGACTTGAATCGCGTAAGCCGTCGCCAGCGACGATGCGATCAGTGTACACGGCTCTTTGACCACCTCGGCGAGAAACTGCGTGAGCTGCTCGATATACTGCGCGGCTGTATACTTGATGCGCGGCTTGTCGGACAGCCCATAGCCGAGCCAGTCCGGGGCGTAGACCATCTCGTGTTCCGACAGCGCATCGAAGTTCTTGCGCCATTCATAGCCCGACGCTCCCGCATAGATCCCATGCAGCAGGACGACGGGGCGGCCCTGCCCCTGTTTGGTGTAAAAAATGTCGCCGTAGGGGCCAGGCCAGAAGCGAGCATCCCCGCCGAGCGTGTTCCCGAGGGCATCCGCCTGAGCGAACACGGCATTGTTCGCCGCCGCGACCGCTGCCGCGCCTGCCGAAGCCCAAAGCAAAGTTTTCAGTGTTTTATTCATAAGTGGGTATCTTTCGACGTGCCAACGCCAGTATACCCAAAATGCGCGGCCAGCGCATCCCGGAACTGCGTGGGAGTATTGAAATCGCCGGGGGGCGCCAGCACGGCAAAGTGCCAGTATTCAGTGGCAAAGAACAGCGTTGGCCGCTGACTGCCTCCGACTTGGCTTGCCAGGGTGACGCCCAGCCGAAACTCGTTCTGCTCCGTCGTTGGCCTTCCCGCGGGCAGGGCGTAGACATCAAATATCCTCCGGGCAGGCGTCTGATACACCCCGTGAAACAGCGGCGTCAGCGTTCCCGTCAGCACCGTATTTGCGTCTGCTGACTGCCGGTTGAACAGCCCCATCTGCGCCGGCAGGACTTCTTCCAAACCCGCTGCCGCGACAGGAAGCGTCGTTAGCGGGTCTTCGCGCACCACTGCTACTCTTGACCCGACGACAGTCTGCGTGTGCGCTGACTTGCGATGCGCCGCCGAGACCAATAATACAACCGCGACAACCAGCGTCAGCAGTGTCAGCGCCGCAATCCCGAGACACGCCCCGAACGACTGCTGGCGAAACCGTTCGTCATCGGCGAGCTTCGTCTCTTTGAATTCGTCCGACCCTTCCACCTCCGCCCGCGCCGCCGCCAGCTCTTCGGCGGTTTCCTCATCTACAGCCACCAAAATCGCAAAGCACTGCGGGCACGTCGTAGACTTGAAGTTTTCGTACTGACTCCCGCACCGAGGACACACTTTAGCCGTCATAGAAAGAGTATAGCACGGTCATCCTACGCTGACAGCATTATCGCCAAAAAGGCACCCATTGGCCGAGGACATTATCGCCGCGGACAATAATTTTTGTCCAGTAGCGGATTGTGTCTAATCTGCTGCCAATGGCATTGCGCGGCGCTTCCCGTTCCCGCCTCATGTATTCATCTATCCCCTTGGTTGGGCTGGAAACAGCGCTCCAATAAGCCTCAACTGTAGCCTGCGCTTCCTGAACATCACTCTCTTGTTCCAGT
>JAYVVR010000434.1:0-8206 GCA_043786835.1 Armatimonadota bacterium
GCGTCGCCCCGGCCCCTGTTTATCGCCGCCGGCCTCGTCTGTTTGTTCATCCCCTTCGGCTTCCCCATTCCCCAAACTGTGGTTGTCGCAGGCATTCTCGGCGGCATCGGCCTGGTGCTGGTCAAAAACGAGAAAGCGCTGCTGGCGACGCAGACTTTTGACGCCGCGACAATCGCCGCCCGGCCTGCCGCCCCGGCGACCCCCGAAAGTGTCCTGCCGCTGCTTCATGTAGACGTGCTGGAACTCAATTTCGGTTACGGTCTGCTGTCTTTGGTAGACCAGACGGCAAGCGGGGATTTGTTGGAGCGCATTATCGTCATCCGGCAGAAGATGGCTTTGGAGCTGGGTTTGATTATCCCAACTGTGCGTATCCGGGATGACCTGCACCTGAAAGCAAACGACTACGCGGTCAAGCTCAAAGGGGCGACAGTCGCGACAGGCACAGTGCAGCCGAACTCGATTATGCTGATTGATCCGGGCAGCGTTATTGACCCGATTATGGACGGCATTCCGACCAAAGAACCGGCCTTTGGGGTTCCTGCGCTCTGGGTCAGCCGCAACCATCGGGAACGGGCGGAAATGGCGGGCTATACCGTGGTTGATCCGTCGTCGGTCATCACAACGCACCTGGCCGAAGTGATCAAGGGCCATGCCGCCGAGATTATCACGCGGCAGGACACGCAGGCGCTGATTGACCATATCAAGCAGGGCAATTCGGCGGTTGTGGAAGAGCTGATCCCAAATCTCATGACCATCGGCGAAGTGCAGAAAGTTTTGCAGCATTTGCTGCGCGAGCGCATCTCGATCCGTGACTTGGTGACGATCTTAGAAACGCTGGCCGACCATGCCGGGCGCACGAAAGACGTGGATATGCTCGGCGAATGGGTCCGCAGCGCCCTTGCCCGTTCCATCTGCCGGCAGTATGTGGACGATACTTCCGGCGCGTTGCAAACGCTGACGATTGACCCCAGCCTAGAGCAGCAGCTCTTAGAAGCCGTTACGCCCGGCCTGCCGAACCTGGCGCTGGAACCGTCGGTCTCCCGGCGGCTTATCCAGAACTTAGGCCAGCAGATCGAACGGATGATGGCGATGGGTTACCAGCAGCCGGTTCTTCTCTGCATGTCCGCCCTGCGCCTGCCTTTGCGTCGGCTGACCGAGCGGTCTCTGCCGAACCTCGTCATTTTGTCCTACAACGAAATCGTTCCGAATACTGAAGTCCGCGCCGTTGGCGCAATTACTGGATAATCAACACTTATGAGCACTCTTTCCAATGTCACAATTATGCCCGGTCTCGGGAATACCACGCAGATGCCGGGGGTGGGCGACCGGTACGAAAAAACCGGCCAGTTCAATCTTCGCACGAAGTCCTACACGGCCCGCACCGTCACCGACTGTCTGCTGCAAGCGAAACAAGAGCTTGGCCCGGACGCGATTATTGTCAGCCGCAAGACATTCAAGAAGGGGGCGCTGTTTGGCCGGTGGGGCGGGCGCGACATGGTCGAAATGACCTTCGGCACCTACCAGTCGCCGTCACAGCCGCCGCCGTCCGTTGGACCAAACCTGCGCTTCTCCGGCGGCAAGCCCGGCCTGACCGAAAAGCCCGTACCTGAAAAGCTGAACGAGGCCGAAACCGCGCGAATCCAAGAGCTGGAAGAAAAGCTGTCCATGCTGACCGCGAGTGTTCGGGGCCTCAGCGATTCTCCTGCCGTCAGGAAGCCGCTTCGGTCACTGCCGCCGTTTATTCCAGCGTCGCTTCAAGCCGACCCCGACAGCTCGGGCCGGGATGCAGTCGCCCGGCTGGTGGCCCAGGAAGCCCCACCGGCCCGCAATCGCCGCCGCAAAGAGCCAATCGCCGCGCCGGTCGCGGTCGTCGTCGAAGAAGGCTACCCAAATCTCATTCAGCAGCTTATAGATTCTGATATTGCTCCCCCGCTGGCCCGGCAGCTTGTATCAGAGGTCCCAGCGGGTCTGAACCCATTTGATGCATCGGCATATCTTCGCACCGTGCTGTCCCAGCGCCTAAAAATCTCAAATGGGATAGAGGCCTCCCCAGCCAACGGAAAAATGCGCCTACTGGCCTTTGTCGGCACCACAGGCGTTGGTAAAACCACGACTATCGCCAAGCTGACGGCCCGCTATGCACTAATGGAGCGGCGGAAAGTCGGCGTCATCACACTCGATACGCAGCGGATCGGCGGCGCGGAACAGCTTCAGAAATACGGCGAGATTTTGCGGGTTCCCGTGAAAATCGCCCACGACAAGCTTGAGCTGATGCAGCAGCTAGACGCCTATGCCGAGGGCGGCACGGAGATTGTCCTGCTGGATACGGCGGGCCGGTCGCCGAACGAAATGATTCCCCTCGGCGAGACCGCGCATTTATTTGACGGGGTAGGGGCTGTGCAAAAGTTTCTGACCGTGCCCGCCATGCTCGGGCAGCGGGATATGGAAAACATCGTCACAAAATTCCAGAGCATTTTCGCGCCAGACGCCGTGATTTTGACGAAGCTCGATGAAGCCTCCGACCATACTTGCTTTGGACGGCTTCTGACCCTGCAAGCCAAGTTCGGCCTGCCGCTGGCGTTCGTGACTGTCGGCCAGCGCGTTCCCGACGATATTGTTTTGCCTGACGCCCACGCGATTGCCTCGCGCATTCTTTCGACGCCGCTGCTGTAGCGCTTTTCGCATCACGACGAACACACAGAAAAGGAGTACTCCCGATGACCCTGCTTGACTGCCCGCAAATTCCGCTGACGCTTGCAAGCGTCCAAACCGCCGCCGGCGAGACACTTTCCATCACCGGCTACCTGGACCAATTTACCGTGCCGACGCTTCAGCCCGCGCTGCTGGAAGCCGCCGAACATCAGAGCCACCCGAAATCCGGCCCGCTGACACTCGATTTAAGCTGTGTTCGGTATGTAGACGCTGCCGGTCTGGCCCTGCTTTCTCAGGCCAGCGAGACAGTGGAAGCGCAAAGCCGCGCCGTGGTCATTCGCCTGCGTCCCGGCTCACAGCCGGAAACGGTGTTCAAGTCCAGCGCCTTGTGCGATTTGCTTGCGATTTAGGGAAGAGGCCCCCCCGCCCCCAATAATGGGGGAGCCAGACGGGACAGGAGGGGCATTACAGCAGGCGCATGACACGGGCGGCGGCTTCAGTCAGAAGCTGCCGCCCGTTTTGCATGGCAGACTCTAAACTCATCGGACCGGAGACAATCGGGAACGCACTGACAAGGCCCGCTGCTGCCAGCGCCTCGGCAGCATCTGCGTCCACGCTGCCGCCGAACGCCAGCACCCTAACCCCATGCGTCCGGTACCGGCGCAGGACACCGGAAATCGCCTTGCCGTGCAGGGTTTGGGCATCAATCCGGCCTTCCCCGGTCCAGACCCAGTCCGCCCCGGCCAGCTTCTCGTCAAAGCCTGCCGTGTCCAAGACTAAATCAATGCCGCTTTGCATTCGGGCATCCAAAACCGCCATCAGCCCCGCCCCAAGCCCGCCTGCCGCGCCTGCGCCGGGTCGCTCCGCGACATCTCTGTTCAGATCTCGCTCGATAACAGCCGCGTAATTGGCAAGCGCGGCGTCAAGCTCCAAGACATCTTCGGCGCTCGCGCCCTTTTGCGGTCCGTAGACGGCAGACGCTCCGTTCGGCCCTAAGAGCGGGTTCGTCACATCCGACGCAATCGTGATTTGAACTCTGCCGGCAGGAAATCGTAGGCCGCTCGTGTCTATGTGCGCCAGCCGCAACAAATTGCCGCCGCCAAGCTTCCCTGGCAGGAGGCGACCGTTTGCGTCAAGAAACCGGACGCCCAATGCCTGCAATGCGCCTGCGCCACCGTCATTGGTTCCGCTGCCGCCTAGTCCAACGATAATTTCGCTCGCCCCGTTTTGAACGGCGGCAAGGAGCAGTTCGCCGACCCCGTAAGTCGTCGTATGTTTGGGATAGCGCCGCGCCGTCGGCACCAGCATCAGCCCGGCGGCGGCAGCCATCTCGATGACGGCAGTTTCGCCGCCCGGCCCAAGCAGTCCCCAGTGCGCGTCAACTGCCTCACCGAGCGGCCCCGTCACCCGTGTCGACTGAATGCGCCCGCCTGTCGCGGCGACCAGGGCGTCAACGGTCCCTTCGCCGCCGTCCGCCAGCGGCAGCAGGACAATCTCGGTCTCCGAGCAGACACGCCGAATGCCCGCCGCCATTGCATCTGCCGCTTCAAGCGCCGTCAAGCTGCCCTTGAATGAATCGGGTGCGAGAAGGATTTTCATGGGTAACGAGGGGCTTTACTGCATAAATACTCAAGTCCCGCCCTGAAGGGCAGGTCTATGGGCGAAGCGCCAACCACCCTGCGGGTGGAAGACTAAGACCGCGATTGGTGATTGGCATTTCCACCCGCAGGGTGGTTGGCGTCTGCGCCCACAGACCTGCCCTTCAGGGCGGGGACATTCGACAGACCCAATAAATTATGCACCAACGCCCAAACACGGGCATAAATTACTTACCCCATCGCCGCCGGGATCGCGCCTTCATACGCATCGCGCAGGTCTGATACCATAATCGTTAAGCACTGATCGGTTGTACTAACTCGTAATTCATTTTGGCGCACGCTTCCGAGATACAGTCCATCGATTTGTTGACTACGGCAAAGCTCAAGGTAGCTCTTTGCCTTTTCGTGAGAGACTGTGACAATAGCCGCCGCCGTTTGCTCACCGAAGAGAACTACGTCGTTACGCTGCGGCCAGAGTGCCTCTACCTCCGCGCCTAATTGCCCGGTAATGCAGCACTCCGCCAACGCAACAGCAAAGCCGCCGTCAGACACGTCATGCGCGGATTGCAGCAGACCCTGAGCAATCGCCTCGCGCAAAAATGCTTGCAGTTTTTTCTCGGCCTCAATGTCGAGCGCAGGGGGCGCACCGACTTCCATGCCGTGAATGAGCGCCAAATATTCACTGCCGCCAAGAGTTGGCTTGCCACTACCTACAAAGTAAATCCGGTCGCCGACGTTCTTAAAGCCCATCGTCACGCGCTTGTCGGCGTCGGGCAAAAGGCCGACCATGCCGACGGTGGGGGTGGGGTAGATCGCGTGTTCCGGCGTTTCGTTGTAGAACGACACGTTGCCGGAGATGACCGGGGTGCCGAACGCTTCGCAGGCGTCGGCGAGGCCCGCGACAGCCCGCTCGAACTGCCAGAAGCCTTCGGGCTTTTCGGGGGAGGCAAAGTTCAGGCAGTCGGTGACGGCCAGCGGGGTTGCCCCAACGCAGCTTAAGTTGCGGGCGGCTTCGGCGACGGCAATCTGTGCGCCGAGATAGGGGTCCAAATAGCAGTAGCGCGGGTTGCAGTCGGTGGTCAGCGCGAGCGCCTTATTGCCGGAGTCCCGCAGGCGCAGAACGGCGGCGTCGGCAGCGCCCGGCAGCACGGTCGTCTGTGTCTGCACCATCGAGTCATACTGGTCGTAGACCCAGCGCTTGGACGCAATCGTCGGCGATGCCAGCAGCTTGAGTAAAATGGCGTTGTAGTCGTCAGGTTCGGGCAGATTGGATAAATCGGCAGACTGGACTTCTTTGATGTACGCAGGCTCAGACGCGGCCAGGGAATAGGTCGGGCAATCGTCGGTCAGCGACTTCGCCGGGACATCGGCGACGACCACGCCATTATCTTTGAGAACGACGCGGCCGGTGTCCATGACCGTGCCGATGACCACCGCATTCAGGCCCCATTTATGAAAGATCGCCGCGACTTCGGCTTCATGGCCCAGTTCAATCACCGCCAGCATCCGCTCCTGCGACTCGGACAGCATGATTTCATAGGGGGTCATGCCCGCTTCACGTTGCGGCACTTTTCGGACGTCCACATCCATGCCGACGCTGCCTTTGGCGGACATTTCGCAGGTCGAGCAGGTCAGCCCCGCCGCGCCCATATCCTGAATGCCGACAATATAGCCTGTCGCCAGCGCTTCGAGCGTTGCTTCGATTAACAGCTTCTCGGCAAACGGGTCGCCCATCTGGACATTGGGCCGTTTGCTTTCCGAGTCCGGCCCCAGCTCCACTGATGCAAACGTCGCCCCATGAATGCCGTCTTTGCCGGTCGCCGACCCGACATACAGCACCGGGTTCCCAATCCCCTTCGACTCCGCCGACGCGATTCTGTCGAGTGGCACCACACCCACCGCCATTGCATTGACGAGTGGGTTCCCAGTGTACGAGGAGTTGAAAGTAATCTCGCCACCCACCGTCGGTACCCCGACGCAGTTACCATAGTGACTGATGCCCGCGACAACACGCTCAAACAAATACCGCGTGTGGGCGTTTTCGGCCCCTTCAATCGGCCCGAAGCGCAGAGAGTTCAAGATGGCGATGGGCCGTGCGCCCATCGTAAAGATGTCGCGTAGAATGCCGCCGACACCTGTCGCTGCACCTTGAAATGGCTCGACCGCCGACGGATGGTTATGCGACTCCATCTTCATCACGACCCCGATATTACTTCCGATGTCAATGACCCCGGCGTTCTCGACCGCCCCGGTGTCCATCGCTTCTTTGTATTTTTTGAACAGCCGCAGCACAGGCTTCGAGTACTTATAGCCGCAATGCTCCGACCACATGACCGCGTACATCCCAAGCTCGGTGATGCTCGGCTCGCGCCCCAGCGCGTCTAAAATCAAGGCGTACTCGGAGTCGTTCAGCCCCATCTCGCGGTAAATCGTCGGGTCAATCATCACTTAATCCTTCGCGCTGTAAAAGCTACGCTTTTTTGTGTCGGAACTTCACTCGGGCTTTGATAAATGGGCACATTAAGCCGTAAGAGGTGTTGCGCGACAGCAAAGTTGTTAACCTCATCGTCATCCATAGTTACATACTGTCTGCCATCGCCACGAGAAAATAATCTGAGGCTGATAGCTTTTCATGCTCCACTTGCTGCCGCACCGACTCGTCTGGAATAGCCCGCGCTAGCTGAATCAATTGCTTTCGGTTCATAGGCTCTTAGTGTCATTGCGTACCTCCGGGGCGTCTTTTGCCTATTGTACCTTAACGGTGCCTGCGTTGGAGTTTCGTCACATTCCGAGAAACATCAAGGAAGCTACTACGCAGAGTATTCCGCCTAGGGCTAAACTGACCGAAAAAACCTTTGCCCCCCGGAAAGACACGACCGCAAAAGCGATCACTATCACCAGAGTTATTGCCATTTTCAGGAGTTCGGCGGGAATCTCGCTTGCCTGCGGTTTGTGATGGGAAGTGTGCTTTGGGATAAACGGAGACATTAAGTCGTAGCTTGCTCCCACAGCGGCATAACTGAGAACCAGACCGCCGATGAATTGGCAGATACAGACAAGTATTTGCTGCAATAGTCCCGGTGCGGCCTTCGCTCGGTGCGGGACTTCCGGCCCGACGGGCGGCGGCGGCCAGACGGCGTTTTTGTTGCGCTACTTGGCTGTCCGCAGTAAAGCAGCTTCACGCCGAACGGCGGCTTCACGAGATGCTTTCACTGGTTTTGGTGGTTCGTCATGTTCCAATGGGTACCTCGCGTCAGGTGGCTCGGAAACAATCCACAATCCCCCCAGCCCCCAATAATGGGGGAGCCAGACTTTCTTGTCCGGTTCCCCCATTATTGGGGGCTAGGGGGTCCTAGTCGGCTCTTTGTACTCACTCTGACGCCGCCGCCTCGTCGAGTGCCTCGAAGTAGGCGATCTCTTGGAAGGCACGGTAGCGGGCGGCGATGTCGGCGGTCGTCAGGGTGCGAAGGCGGTTCAGCGAAAAGTCTTCGACGTTGTAGGAGGCCATGACAGAGCCGTAAATGACCGCTTTCCTAAGGGTCGTGAACGAGGTGTCGTCTTGGGAGGCGACGTAGCCGATGAAGCCGCCGGCAAACGAGTCGCCTGCGCCGGTCGGGTCGGCAATCTCTTCCAAAGGGTACGAGGGTGCGGCGAAGTGACGGTCGCCGGTAAATAAGAGAGCGCCATGCTCGCCTTTTTTGATGATGACTGTCTTGGGTCCAAGCGCCATAATCGCCTTCGCCGCCTTGATGACCGACATCTCGCCGGTAAGCTGCCGGGCTTCGGCATCGTTCATAAACGCGATGTCCACGCGCTTCAGGACTTCGACCAGTGCGTCCCGCTTGCCGTCAATCCAGAAGTTCATCGTGTCACAGACGGTGAGCACTGGGTTTTCGACTTGCATTAACACCTCAAGCTGAAGCGTCGGGTCAATGTTTGCGAGAAACACATACTTG
>JAYVVR010000435.1:0-8205 GCA_043786835.1 Armatimonadota bacterium
CGGGGCGAGAGTCAAGTCGCACTGATGCTGGGCGGCAAGGCAGGCGCAAAGGCAGACAAGATGACACTGGCCCTGCCGGTGAGCCGGAAGCCACCCATAGCGTCGGAAGTGCTGGCGCGGGCGGATGCGGCGGCGACAAACTTATTTGCGCTGCCGGCCGCCGGTCCGCCGCCGGTTCCCCGTGATGTGCTGGCGCTGTGTGACCGGGCGGCGAGTGAGGGCATGATTAAGGTCGCGGAGATACGCCGGACGCTGCACTTGATGGACGAGTCTCCGCTGGTCGAATGGGTGCGTCTGGCGGCGGACCCGCGGGTGCGCTACATTCCGGGTGTCGGCCTGCTGTCGGAGTCCATGGTGACGACAATACGCGGGGAGTAGGAAGGTCCCCTCCCCCACTCCGTGAGAGAGGGGCTGGGGGTAGGGGTCAATGGCTGCCGGTCAGGGCGTAAATCGCTTGCCATTTGGGCGTGTGCACGTTGGCAACGTCTTCGCTGAGGCCCCAACAGCCGTAGCGGCTGTCGGCGGAGTAGTGAGAGAAGTACATATAGAGGTCGCCGCCGAGCGGCTTCCAGTTGTCCCGGTAGTCGTGAATCAGCAAGGCTTTCATTTTTGGGTCACGGTTCGCGAGGATGCGGTTTGCGACATTGACCGTGCTGCCGCCGCCGACATCCGGGCCGACTTCGTACTGGAAGTGCTTGACGCCGTAGGTATTTGCGAGGGTTTGAATCGCGATCCGGGCAGTCCGGTTGTTATCGCTGTCGGCTCGCATGGCGGCGATAATCTCATCGGGGTTTGCCGTCGGTGACGCTTTTTGGGCATTGTAATAGGCGGCGTCGGCGAGGGCGTAATAGTAATTCTTTGGTGGTCCGTAGGTCGTACTGACCCATTTCAATACATCGGCATAATGTGGGCCGGGGCTGATGAGCCAGGACGCATAGACAGGCCGAATGGTTGTATTGAGCGCGGCGGCTCCGTAGACGCTCTTAAAGATAGTGCTGATTTCAAGAAGGCGCTTGGCGTGGCGGCGGTGCGCCCAGACTTCCGGGTCGGTTGAGTGGTCATTGTTGAGGGTCGAGCCGCTGGCGACTTCGTCCTGCGCGGCAAGTTTGTTATAAATATACTGCGGAAAGCCGAAGTTCCAGACTTCGTTGCTGTGCTCGATGTAGATATGCAGGGATGGGTTCAGGGTTCTTCTCAGCAGCCGCGCGAGACCTTTGACGTAATCGTCGGTGGCGGCGACAGGAATGTTAATCCAGATATCTTTGCCGGTCTGGTTGCAGAGAGCAATGGCATATTCCCAGGCGACACCGTGCTTTGCGCCCTGGTCGTCCTGGGTGGCGTCCGTCGGCAGCCGCCGGTCAGCCCACCGGGCGGCGTGGTGGCTGGGATCGCCGTAGTAGCCGGGGTTGGCATTGGTGCCGGTCCAGTCCATAAAGCGCAGGGTACTGAAGGGGCGCAGGGATTGGACAAATGCAGTCGAAAAGATCTGGCGGGTGCCTGCGGGATAGCCGGGCTGAATCAAATGCAGACCGATGATGCCGGAGTTTGTCGGACCAGCGGGCGTGCGCCGGGTTTGTGAAAAGGCAAGAACGAGTAGGCCGGTTCCTTCAGGAACAACAATTTCGGCGCGGGTCTGATTGGCGACGGGGTCATAGATTTGATGGGTTACGGCGACATTTGGAGAATTGACCGGGGTGACGACGGCCTGCCCGGTGAAGGACAAATGGTAAGTGCCGCTCCAATCCGGCTGAAATGCGGCGGGGTCGTCAATCGGCGGGTTCCAGGCCGGGACGGGGCGGATGTCGAAGAAAACGGCCTTGCCGTCGGTCGTGGGATAGCCAGCGGCATCTGTCGGGGCGTCCTGCTTGCCGTCGAGGGTCTGAAAAGGCCGAAAGCTTTTGGCGAGGTCAACAAACGCGCGGCTGCGGCTGCCGTCGGTCGGCGGTTCCAGTTCGACGCCGATTTCCCTGGTATTGGTTGGGGTCGGCAGAACAGCGGACCGGGCAGCACAGCCGAAGGTGAGAGCAAGAAAGACGGCAGCAAGGCAAATGGTATAGCGCAAAGGAATATCCTTTTGAGTTGAATGGTGCAGAAGTAAGAGCATCATAACACGCTGGAAGTTTTTTTGTCAATATTATTCAGCTTTGCGGAAATCATTTGTGCGGCGTTTAACGCAGCGCTAAAATGAGACAATGAAAAGACAAGACTGACACCAGATAGTGATCAACCCGGCGATGCTATGTGATGAAATGTTTGCTTTGAGCGCGGCAGGGGCATAAACAGAACATTGTTAAGGCCTTACAGGACGTTTCAATGCTCTTGACTTTTGGCCTGTGCTGTGATATACTTTATTTACGTTCGTAATTTCCCGAAAGGTTGCAAACGCAAGCGAAAGCCAAAATAAGGCTTTCGCCTTTTTTGGCTTTGAATTCTAGGGGAGTTGCATGAAGATCGTATTTTTGATTCCGGCAGTGGCAGCACTGGTCGGAATGGCCGGGCCTTATTTGCATCATCAGATGGCAGCAGTCAAACCGCAGACCGCCGACGCCCGCGTTGTTCCAGTGCCGGTGGGGTTGCTGCTGACGGGACAAGATGCGTTAGGGGACTGGTCTACGGATATGCCGGGGGTGCGGCGGAAGCTGACAGTGGACATGCTGCCGCCACCGCATGACACGCCTTCGGTAGACAACGGGGCGCATATGGTTCCCCGGCCCGAAGGCGCAATGCCCAAAGCGCCGGCAGGATTTGAAGTCTCGCTGTTTGCGGACAATCTTTCTAACCCACGCAAGATTGTCACAGCCCCGAACGGGGATGTTTTCGTGGCGGAGAGCGGCGCGAACCGGATTAAGATTTTGCGGGCGGCGCGGGGCGGGGCGCATCCTGAGACGATTTCGGTGTACGCTGAAGACTTGTCACAGCCGTTTGGGATCGCGTTTTACCCGAGCGGGCCAAGCCCGAAGTATGTGTATGTTGCGAACACCGGCTCGGTCGTGCGGTTTGCCTACACGAACGGCGACTTAAAAGCAACGGGGTTGGCGAAAACGATTGTCCCGGACATTCCAGGCGGCGGGCGGCTCCGTGGGGGCGGGCATTGGACACGGGACATCGCGTTCTCACCCGACGACACGAAAATGTTTGTCTCGGTCGGGTCGCATTCGAACCATGACGACGCGGACACGCACCCGGAAGAGTTCCACCGAGCGGATATATTGGAGTATAGCCCGGAGGGAACCGGAGGGCGTGTTTTTGCGTCTGGAATCAGGAACCCAGTTGGGATCGCGTTTCAGCCGGGGACCGGGCAGCTTTGGACATCTGTCAACGAGCGAGACACACTGGGCGATTATCTGGTCCCGGATTATATCACACGGGTACAGCCGGGCGGCTTTTATGGGTGGCCCTGGTACTACATGGGGAAACATCAGGACCCGGATCTGCCGGATGCGCACCCGGACCTGAAGGGGCGGGTCATTACACCCGATGTATTATTACAGTCACATATGGCGTCGCTGGCGCTGACGTTTTATATGGGAAGGCAGTTTCCGGTCCGCTATCGGGGCATGATATTTGCCGCCGAGCATGGGTCTTGGAACCGGGCGCACCGGACGGGCTACAAAGTGATTTGTGTGCCGGTCAGCAAAAATGGGGCGGCGACGGGTGAGTTCGACGACTTTCTGACGGGATTTTTGACCTCGGACGGGGATGTCTGGGGTCGGCCCGTAGGGGTCACGACGGCGCAGGATGGGTCATTGCTGGTGAGCGATGATGGCTCGAACAGCATTTGGCGTGTGCGTTATGTCGGGAAATAGTACTGGGTATAATATACTAGAAACAGAATGGCTAGTATATTTCTGAACGGACAGTTTGCGGATACCGATCATGCAGGTACAACGACTGAATATGACAGGGCCGGCGGTCTGTGCGAAGCGGTGTCCCCAGTGCGGCAAAGCGGCCATGCTGGAGGCACTGCGCTGCGCTGCGTGCGGCCATCGCTACCGGACCCGGTTTGCCGCGCCGCTAGAGCGGACGCAGGCATTCGATATCCTGCTGGTGCCGCCGGTGAGGGCACGGAAGCGGCGTGTTTCGCCGGTGCTGCGAACATTCGGGCTGGCATTCGCCAGCAGCTTTCTGCTGGTCGCGCTGGTCGGCGGACTGCTGTGGGCGGGTCTGAGTTTACGGCAGTCGTTCCTGGCAAAACCGCGAACGATCGCGGCGGCGGCGCTGCCGGCGGCGAGCCGGGCCGAGCGGCTGTACGGGGCAATCGGGATTTCGATGTCGCTGTATGATGTTGCAGAAGCAGCGGATGGCATGGGCCGGGCGGTCCGGGGCAGCGATCCGCATATGCTGCTGCTGGCGTATGATTACCCCACCCAAAGTGTTCACGTCGTTCTGGGCCGCGATGATATCTCCAGCGATAACTACCGGGTGCGGTTAGTTGAACTGTACCATGGGCGGACGCTTCTTCAGCGCCATGCCGAATAGGATATTGCTCTCTTAAACCTCACATCCGCGTCTTGCAGACAAAAAAGCTGTCCCAGTATTGGGACAGCTTTTTTTATGCGCCCCAAAAATATGTAGACAAATATCTACATTCAGGCTTGACATTTACCTGAAACAAATGTATACTACTTTTGCACCCGGTCGGCAGTGGAATCAAGTCCTCCCAAGCTGCCGGCTGGGGCGAAGAGAGAAGAGTAGAAAGGAAACAGAAAAGATGACTGCATTGGCAGGCTCGTATGAAGCCCGGCGCAAAGACGGCGCATTGGTGCTGTATCCACTGGGTGCAGGGGTGCACATCCGCAAGGGCGGGCTGCTGGCGGTGGCGTCGGCCACGGGGCTGGTTCAGCCGGTCTCGGACAGCGCGGGACTGGTGTTTGTCGGGGTTGCCTATGAGAGCAGCGACAATGCCAGCGGAGCGGCAGGCGCGAAGTCCGTGCGCGTCCTAAAGACCGGCGTGTTCGCCTATGCGAAAGCCGGGGCGGCGCAGGCGGATGTCGGCAAGACAGCGTTCGCGGTGGATGACGGCACGGTTTCGACCGCTGCGACCGCTGACAATATTGCCTGCGGGGTGGTGGTCGGCGCTCCTGACGCGCTTTCGGTCCAGATCCGCATTGATGGAAGGGTGAACTAGCCATGAAACCTTTGGTTTTTGAGGCCCCGCTGCTGTTCGCTGAGGAAGAAATGCGAAGCGAGCGGCCCGCGAGGCTGCTGGAAACGGGAGAGTACCCGGACAAGCAGCTGTCACTGACGGAGAGTGATTTAGATGAGATCGTCGCTCGCTTTACAGCCGGACTGCCGGTGAAAGTAGAGCATGTAGACTCGCCGCTCGACCCGCTGGGGCGGGTGGTGCGGGTATGGCGCGAGGGGAACACGCTGCTGGGGATACTGGCCTTCCCCGACGATCTGGCAGGGTTTCTACGGCGCCGGGGGGCGGCCAAGCTTTCGGTGGGATTGACGCGTGAGCCGCTGGCCTTGCAGGAAGTGTCGCTTGTCTTGAAGCCGCGCGTCGCGTCAGCGGCACTGATGGGAACAGAGCTGGCAACAGACCCGCTAAGCTTAGAAATTGTTCGGCTGCGGGCGGCATTGACGGCGCAGGAGGTAGACGCGCAGGTGACGGCGTTTAAAGCACAGGGGCGGCTCGTGCCGGCGTCGGAAGGGGCGGCACGGGCACTTTTAGGGATGGGAGGAGACAAAATTATTTTGATGGCCGGCGGAGCGGAAACGGTGGCGTCGGTGTTCAGGCGGTTCCTAGCCGCGCAGCCGCCGGTGGTCCGGTTCGGGGAAACGGCCCAGGCGAGCGGGGATTTGGGCGGGTTCACACAACACGAACATACGTTCCTATTAAAACGGCTTGGGGTGGACCCGGGGAAGGTAGCGGCGCTCATGGAGAGCGAGCAGAAAGAGAAAACTCATGCACATTGATTTGCAGCTTTTGACGGCGCTCGGGGTTGGGGCGCACCTTTTGGCGGCGCTGGTCAAGGCGCTCTGGAAATCGCCCAAGCGTCAGGCGCAGGTGGATGCGATTGAGCGTAAAGTAGACGGGGTTCTGGGAGCGCTTCAAGGGGGCGCGAAATCGTAGCCGGTCATTCTCGATGCGGGCGGAAGGCCGCCCGTAGTTTATCGGCAGAAAGAGACCTATTATGACACTGGTGAAATCGGATATTCCCGAGCTTTTGACGGCGGGGCTGAAAACGGCGTTCTTTCAGACATTCGGCGAGACGCCCGCGCAGTGGGACAAGATCGCGACTGTGGTACCGTCGGAGCGGGACACGGAGCAGTACGCATGGCTCGGGGCGCTGCCGGGGATGCGTGAGTTTTTAGACGAGCGTTCGCCGGCGGACCCGAAGCCGTACTCGTATGCGATCAAGAATAAGACGTGGGAAAGCACGCTTTCGATCGACCGGACAGCACTCGAGGACGACCAGTACGGGCAGATTGCCCTGCGAGTGCGTCAGATGGCGCTGGTCGCAAAGCAGCATTTGGACAGCATTGTGTTCGGGCTGCTTGGGCAGGGCTTTGCCGCCGACGGCTATGATGGGGTTCCGTTTTTCGGAACGCATACGCAGGGTGCGGCGCAGTCGAACAAAGGCACGGATAGCCTGTCGGCGTCGTCTTTGCAGGCGGCGATTACGCAGATGATGCGGTTTACTGATGACCAGGGTAAGCCGATGGGCACCCGGCCCAGCCTGCTGGTCATTCCGCCGGAACTGTATTGGGAAGCGACGCAGCTTCTCAATTCCAGTTTCTATCCGGATCTCATTCCCGGCAGTGGTCAGGACCTGGCCGCAAACCCGCTGCGGGGGATGCTGACACTGCTGACGACGCCCTATTTGTCGTCGCCGTCGAACTGGTTCCTGCTGGACACTGGGCGGGTCGTGCGGGCGCTGGTGCTGCAAATGCGGAAGGAGTTCGAGTTTCAGGCGCTGGAAAGCTCGTCTGAGAACGGTTTCCTGCGCGATCAGTTCCTGTATGGGGTTCGTGCCCGGTACAATGCCGGGTTCGGGGATTGGCGGGCCGCTTACGGGGCGCTGGTGGCGTAGAAGGAGGCTCCCACCCCCGGCTCCTCCCCCGCCGCCGGGAGAGGGGAGTGAGATTCGGAATGAAAGGCTTACTTCCGTCTCCCCTCTCCCGTTCTGATGGGGGAGAGGTGGGGGGTGGGGGCCAATTCTTGACAAGGAGAACATAATGCCGATTTTGCCGATTACGACCGCTGATTTGAAGCTTCTGCTGGCCTTGCAGGCAACAGACACGGTATTTGACACAGAACTGGGCGGGCTGCTGACGACGGCACAGGCTGTGATTGAATATACGCTGGACCCGGCGGTTCTGGCGGCATCGACGGGCGATGCCGGGCTGGGGGCACTGCTGAAACTGGGTGCTGCCGAGATGCTGGCCGGGGAGTTTTTGCGGCGTCAGGCACGGGCGCCGGGGGCGACCGACGACTTTCACCTCGGGCCGCTGACGGTATCGGCGTCGCGGACGGATAATCAGGCTCAGCTTGGCGAGCGTCTGGTTCTTTTAGGAGCAAAGCGGCTGGAGCCGTTCAGCCGGGCTGGACGGCGGGCGGCGTTTGATGCGTCGGCAGGCTTGCCCGATGGTTCTTCCAGAGCACCTCTGCTGCTTCAGGCCGATAGTGGTACAGTTTGCGCTTTGACGCCGTCGCTGTTCGGCTCGGCTTTTGATACCGGGGAGGAATTCCAATGACCGATCTTTTGACGATCTCGCGTGCTAAGCGCGTTTCCGCGCTGTTTGTTCGATACGGCGAGGGGTATACGCTGACCCATGCGGGGGTCAGCCGGGACCGATTGGGCGTTTTTGCGCTGCTTGACGGGCCGGCGACAGGCACCTATTTCGACGGCAACGAGTCGGTAGGCCTGCTGCGTCCGGCCCTGTCGCTCTATTCCGACGGGACGGACCCGGACCTGCCGGCGGTCAACGATCTGTTTTTCCGCGACAGTCGTCTCTGGACAGTTCGCAAAACTCAGCTCTTTCGCCTGGTCGGTACACCGCTTCTGGCACTGGCACTGTGCGATTGAATGATCTCCCACCTTGCTTCGTCCTGAGTTACTTCGCGCAGTCCTCCCTAAAGGGAAGATGATGAGCAGGTCAAGAGCAGCGAGGCGCCGCTAGACACGGAGGACGCAGCAAGCAGCGCCCCTACGGTTACACTCCTTATCTTTCCTTTGGGAAGGACCCTATGCAGTAAAG
>JAYVVR010000436.1:0-2885 GCA_043786835.1 Armatimonadota bacterium
AGTATAACAGCCAGAACCACATTTTGTCGCCCAACCTGGTCATCAACAATCAGGCTGTGTATATGACGACAAACATTCTCTACGCCCTGGTCTACTCGGCCATTCTCATCATTATCGCTGCGGTGATTTTCGAGCGCCGCGAGGTGTGAACCCGCAAAATTGACCCGGATTGGAAATCCGGGTCTTCTGCAAAGCGATTGTCCACCTTTCACTCCGCTGCCGAGCGAAGAGAGCAGGAGGCGCGGACATAAGACTAGGACGGCCCCCTGCGTAGCTCTTATGTCTGCTTCAGACAATCGCATTTCAAAAGACCTGGATTTCCAATCCGGGCGGTCTGGCAGCCCCATCCATGAACTCGAGCCCCCCACTCTCGCTCGCACTTCTCGCGCTTGCCGCCCCGGTTTTCGCCCAGACCGCCGCGCCGCCGTCCCAGCTGCCGATTAAGCAGATAACCGTATTTACGTCCGGCGTCTCCTACATCGAGCGTGACGGCACGGTGTCCGGCAATGCGGTCGTGCCGCTGACTTTTCGGACAGCCCAAATTAACGACTTACTGAAATCACTGACACTGATTGACACCCATGGCCAAGTGCAGCCGGTCGTCTACGGCGCACGGGACCCGATTAGCCGGACACTGCAGTCGTTCGCGATTGATGTCACCGCCCCGCACAGCCGGGCCGAGCTGCTCAATCAGCTTCGCGGCTCGTCGGTCTCGGTCACTTTGGCCTCAAAAGCGGTCGAAACCGGCCAGATTGTTTCGGTTGAGTCGAAGTCCGTCACCGGCCCGAACAATTCGTCTTCAACTGTAGACACGCTCAATTTACTGGCCGCCGACGGCCTGCGCTCGGTCCGGCTGGATGACGCCGTTGCGATTAAGCTGCTTGATGGTCGCTTAGACCAGGAGTTCCGGTCAGCGCTGACGATGCTCTCTTCAGGAGCGGATAATCAGCGGCGAACAGTGACTCTGCGCTTCACAGGGTCGGGCCGCCGTCCGGTGAGTGTCGGCTATATCACGGAGTCGCCGCTATGGAAGATTTCGTACCGGCTGCTGCTCGGCGACACCGGCAAAGCGGCGTTTCAAGGCTGGGCTTTGGTTGAGAACACCAGCGACGAAGACTGGTCGGACATTCACCTGTCGCTTGTTTCAGGCCGCCCCGTCTCGTTCATCCAAGACCTGTATCAGCCGCTTTACCTACCCCGCCCCATCGTCCAACCCGACATCATTGCCTCCCCCACGCCCCAAACCCACGCCGGCAGCATGGAAGCTGACGCGCCGACTGCCGCAGCGGCTCCGCTCTCGATGGCCGCGCCGATGACCTTTGATCAGGGGAGGATCAGTAACGGTGGCGTTGCAGGCGGTGTGCAGCGGTCCCAGCCAAACGCCTTGTACCAGTCTCCAGGCAGACTGGATTACTTCGGAAAAACTGGCGTCAATGCCCAGGCGAACGGAGCAAATGCTGGAGAGCAATTTGCGTACAACATCACAACCCCGGTGACACTGCCGCGCCAGCAGGCGGCGATGATCCCCGTCGTTTCCCAGGACATCGGGGCGGACAAAGTCTCGCTTTATAACGCAAACACCGATCCGCGCTTCCCGCTGAACGCCGTGCGCTTAAAGAACAGCACTGCGCTGCATCTCAAAGGCGGCCCCGTCACCCTTTTTGACAGCGGCACTTACGCAGGCGACGCCACTATGGAAGATGTTGCGCCCGGTGAGTCGCGTTTAATCTCCTACGCCGTAGATTTATCGGTTGTCAGCGAGCGGCAGTTCCTGTATACGAACCAGCCGCACCGCACCCTGTCCATTCGCGCCGGGGTGCTGACAATTACCCGCCAGGACCGATCCAAAGTCAAGTATGTGTTCAAAAATAAAGCCCTAACAGACAAAACTCTCTTAGTTGAACACCCCTTTGACGCCGAATGCAAGCTGATTACGCCAGCGACGGCGACCGAGCGGACACCCAATCTTTACCGCTTTGCCGTTCCTCTGCCCGCCGGCAAAACAGCGACGCTTATCGTCGAGACAGAAACACCGAACTCCTATATAGTCGCCTTGCTGGATGGTAACCTCGACACGTTTGTTTCCACCGATGGCAACCAGGATATCCCCGCTGCCACCCGCACGGCCCTCACCGACATCGTCAACCAGCGTCGTCATATTCAGAACTTGATTAACGAAGCGGCAAGCGACGACGCACAGATCGCCGAGATTTCCAGCCAGCAGGATCGCCTCCGCAAAAATATGGCCGCGCTCGACCGCGCTTCGTCACTGTACAAGCGTTATGTGAGCGAATTGGAAACGCAGGAAACGCAGATTGCAAACCTCCGTGCCGACGCCCAGCGCCAGCGTACCGACGCCGAAGCTGCTCGGAAAGCCCTGCGAAATACGCTGGATAATTTGGTGATCTGAACCCCTCCCGCTCGTTCCAGGCACTTGCGGCATCCTACCTCAGTGTCGCTCCCTTTCACCTCGCTATGGGGGCTTTGCGACTAGAGGCCCCTGTTAGGGAAGGGTCAGAAGCAAGTTAGAAGAGGGCATCGGGTGCAATTGCTCTTGTCTTTTACTTCTAATTGCCCTTCCCTAACAGGGGAGGGAGCGAGGTACGAGCGGGAGGGGTTCCTAGTTGGCGGGTGAGGTTCCTAGTTGGCGGGTGAGGTTTCCTCCGGCCGCGTCACCAAATACCACGCCGGGCCGAGTAGGGGCAAACTGAGCGCAACACGGCCCAGCACACTTTCGTCAGAAACGCCCCGCCGGGCCATGTCATCGCGCAGCAATGCCGGGAACAGCAGGATCAAGGCAAGCAGGTCAATCGTCATCACATGAACGAAATTACTCACGCGAAACCAGTAAACATAGTTCGCGAGATTGCCGAAGAGCGTAATAT
>JAYVVR010000437.1:0-2884 GCA_043786835.1 Armatimonadota bacterium
TCAGCCCCGCCGTCGCGGGATGCCGGACAAAATAGGTTCAGAAAAAGCAGAAGGAGCTGCCTTCGTCTCACCGCGCCGCAGTCCACTCCTACGGGAAAATGGACAAGCGTTCGGTGATAACATTCATATGCGATTGCCCTGCGCACGGATACGCGGAAACTGCCTGCCGGGTACAATAAACATATGTCACCTCTAGACACTGATACAATCTGCGCTTTGGCAACTCCACCCGGCACCGGCGGCCTGGCGGTTATCCGCATGAGTGGCCCGTCTGCGTTTTCGGTTACCGATGCTGCTTCGGGCCGCCGGTCGGCCTGTACATCGTTTGCTGGTCATACGCTGCATCGGGATACGATTGTCGGCTTAGACGGGGGCGTGATCGACGACGTTTTAGTCTCGGTCTTTCATGGCCCCCGGTCCTATACAGGCGAAAACGTTGTTGAAATCTCGGCGCACGGCAGCCCGCTGATTGCCGGCCAAATTATTGCGCGTCTGCTGGACTGCGGCGCACGACTCGCCCGCCCTGGTGAGTTCACCGAGAGGGCATTCTTAAATGGCAAGCTGGATTTGGCCCAGGCCGAAGCTGTCGGCGATTTGATTGCTGCTCAAACTGCCGAAGCGCAGCAACTGGCTCGGCGTCAAACCGAAGGGCGCCTCAGTCAAGCCGTTCAGGAGATACGGAGCGGCGTTCTCGGCGTACTGGCCCAGATTGAAGCGACCATAGACTTTCCCGAAGATGTCGGCGAACTTGACTCTGCCGCCTGCGACGCCGCGCTTATGCAGGCAAACCAGCAGGTTTTCGACTTGCTGGCGACTGCCGATCGGGGCATTCTTGTCCGTGAGGGCCTGTCCGTTGTGCTGGCAGGACGGCCCAATGTCGGGAAATCGTCGCTCATGAATGCGCTCCTTCGCACGAGCCGGGCGATTGTGACCGCGACCCCCGGCACGACCCGTGACGTTCTGGAAGAAACCATCAACCTGAACGGCGTCCTCATGCGTCTGTTCGACACCGCGGGCCTGCGCGAAACATCCGACGAAGCGGAACAGCTCGGCGTCGCCCGCACCCGCGAAACGCTCCACTCCGCCGACATCGTTCTGCTGGTTTTGGACGCCGTTGCCGGCGAAACTCCCGAAGACGCCGACTTACGGGTGACACTCGCAGGCCGGCCGCATCTGAGCGTTTGGAACAAATGGGATGCCGCAGGGCAAGAAGTGCCGCCGATGGACGGCGTTGCCGTATCTGCGCTGACTGGGTGGAATTTGGAAGTTCTGGAAACCGCCATTCTTGACTTAGCGCTTGGCGGTACAGTCAGCCGGCCTGAAAGCGCACTCGTGACCCATTCACGTCACAAACAGGCGCTCCGCGCTGCCGCGCGGCAAATTGACCAGGCGAAAGCGTCCCTAGAAGCAGGCTTACCGGCAGATTTTGCGTCCATTGACCTGCGCGGGGTACTGGGTGCCCTCGGGACGATCACCGGCGAAACGGCAACGGAAGATGTGATCGCTGAAATATTTAGTCGTTTTTGCATCGGCAAATGATTTTGGTGTTTAAGCAGTGTGCTTGCCACGCACAGAGCCTGTACCGGATAATTTCATAGCGACAGCTGAACAGTACCGCAAAACTCAATAGAGACAGTCCAAACACATAAACAACAGGCGGCCTCCGAGACTCCGGAGGCCGCTTTTTTGTACGGTAGGACGTTTGAGATCATGAGGGCATTCGTGCCCTCGTTTATTCTGCTCTCGCTATCACTTCTCCCTCTATCTTCACTTCCTCTGGTGGCTTTGGAATGCGCTGGTTTTCGGCATCGTCCACTTCCACCGCGCCGTAATAGGCCACCGGACTGCCGACACGGAGCGCCCAGCCCTGGTCGCCATAGCTCCAGTGCCACCACTCGCCGACATAATTGGTCAGGCCCGTAGACTCCATCGTTTCAATCAGCAGCAGACGATTGGAGCGGGCGATCTCGGACAGCTTGCCGGAATATGTTGGGGCATTGGCCCAAAAATTGTCGCCGGAGCCGAAATCCAGCGCTTCGCCGTCCGGCCCCTGAATGCCGACGTCGAGAGCGCAGCCGGTCGTGTGCGGCGGCGGCGAAGGATCGTCCGGTGGGGCAACCATCCGGTTCATCATCCGTGCGAGTGTCGCGGCGGGCCATTCGGGGTGCTTTTCGGCCATATCTTGTGTGACCCTCTCCCGGATGCCGCGCTGCATTTCTAGCGTTCGGAGACAGGTTCCAATCGTTAATATGTGGCCCTCCGGCAGCCGGGCCTGGACTCCATTGACTTTCAGCGCCACCGTTTCGCGCAGAAACGGCAGGCAGCCGGGGTGCAGAATGACGCTTGGGCTGAAAGTCCGCAGGTCTACCAGCGGCTCCCCGGCATCGCGAATGGGAACCGCTCGGAGCGCTTTGAGAGGCTCGCCAAACGAGCGCAGGTCAAAACGCTTGTCAAAGCTCGGTTTGTCTACAATCAGCTTTTCAGGCATTCGCAAAGTCTCCATCGTACACAATTTGAGCTGGGCCTGTCATGCTGACCGGAGCATCTTCGCCAGGCCACAAAATCCGAAGAGTTCCACCTTTGGAGACAATGTCAATCGGCGCGCTCCGCGGACTGAGGTGGTTCACTACCGCCGCGACTCCGACCGCACACGCCCCAGTGCCGCAGCCCAAAGTCTCGCCTGCGCCGCGCTCCCAAATACGGATGTCCATTGTCTCGGGATTGCGAAGCGTCGCCCATAAAACACTGGTGCGCTCCGGGAACAGCGGATCGTTTTCGATGAGCGGCGAAACTGTCTGGAAAACCGCTTCGGTCGGCGGCGGCCCGAAAATGACCGTATGCGTACTGCCGGTGTTGACGACCGTGATTTCGTAAATCTCCTCAC
>JAYVVR010000438.1:0-2883 GCA_043786835.1 Armatimonadota bacterium
CGGACAGGGAACCGACCGTAACTACAGTCCTATCCTGTACCCGCGAAGGCGGTTACTAGGCGTCTGCGCCCCACAGCGGAGAACTTCAGTCCCACGCACCCTTTATGTTGTAACTCACTTCTTCACATAAATCTGATCGAACACGCCGCCGTCGGCGAACTGAGACTTTTGGGCCGCCGCGACCCCGCCGAGAATATCCGACGCGGTAAAGGTCTTAATCGCCGGGAACTGGGCCGCGTACTTCTTCAAGGCTGCCGGATCATGCGGACGGTAGAAACTCTTCGCGGCGATTTCTTGACCCTCCGGCGAGTAGAGATAGCTCAAATACGCTTCGGCGAGAGCGCGGGTCTTGTGTGCATCCACATTTTTGTCTACGACTGCGACCGGCGGCTCGGCCTGAACGCTGACGCTTGGGTAGACAATCTCAAATTGATCGGACCCGCCAGGGCGGCTGAGACTGAGCTTGGCTTCGTTTTCCCAGGTCAGCAGAACATCGCCAACATTGCGCTGGGTAAATGTCACGGTCGCGCCGCGTGCACCGGAGTCGAGTATCGGCACATTTTTGTAAAGCTGGGTCATAAACGCTTTTGCCGTGTCCGGGCTGCCGCCGGGCAGTTTCAGCGTGTAGCCGTAAGCAGCCATATAGGCCCAGCGTCCGCCGCTTGACGACTTCGGATTTGGGGTGACAACAGAAATGCCGGGTTTCACTAAGTCGCCCCAGTCTTTGATCGCTTTCGGATTGCCCTTGCGGACCAGAAAGACCACAGTAGACGTGTACGGCACACTATGGTTCGGCAGCTTCGCTGGCCAGTTTTGCGCCACCAGCCCCGATTTGGTAAGCGCGTCAATGTCCGACGAGATGCCGAGCGTGACGACATCAGCGGCGAGGCCGTTTCGGACCGCCTGCGCCTGCTTGCCCGAGCCGCCGTGCGACTGCTGGATTGTCACAGTCTGACCGCTCTTACCCTGCCAGTATTTCGCGAACGCTTTATTGTAGTCTGCATAAAACTCGCGGGTTGGGTCATAAGAGACGTTTAGCAAAGTCACACCCTCGCCGGACGACGATCCAGGACCGCCACCTGGAACATTCGCGGTTTTAGGACCGCAGCCGAGAAAAGTGAGTGCAAGAGCCGGCAGCAGTAGTGCAGAAAGGCGTATAGTCTTCATAAGTGTCAGGATACCCCTATTTCTCTACAAATGCAAGTAGGAAACTAGTAAATAAGAAAATAAATTCTTTTCACCTCCTAGAGATGAGATAGTCTTTTCCTACACCCCCGTGACCGGGGACCCGGACTCGCCGCGGCATCGGCACCATCACGATAGACTTAAGCCAGATGCCTGAAAACGCCGTCACGCCGCCGGTCACGAACGGTTTTATTGGAACGCTTCAAATCACCACGCGCGACGCCTTGCAATCGCTCGTTGGCTCCTTCGCCGCCCCGCTTGCGCTGGTCATCTGGCTGCTCGCGTACTCCCCAATCTAGGTTCCGCTGCTGCTTATCAGACACTACGTGCTGAGAGAATACAAGCAACGGGAAGTGGTGGTTTAGGAACCTCACCCGGCCTCGTTCCCCGTCCGCCCTCTCCTTCCGAAAGGAGAGAGTAAAGGAAATTAGTCAGGATGTAGGGGCGCTGCTGCACGTTCGAGGACAGTGGCAGTCCAGCAGAACGCTGCTCGTATGACAGCGTTAGTTTCTAAAATTCGAACACTATCAGGGATCAGAAGCCAAGACATTCAGACGGCCGATCCTTCTTGGCTACCAGGTTATCAACACCCTCTCCGCTACGCTTCATAATGTTCGTGACGTGAGCCGCTTGATTGACCTGACGGCAGGGGCAGGGGCGACGCGGATTACAGGGCTGACGTACACCCTTGCCGACAAGCAGGCCGCCGAGCAGCGGGCGCTGACGCTGGCAGTCGCCGACGCACGGGGCTGGGCGCAGGCAATGGCGGCGGCCTCGGGAATGACGCTGGGCCGCCTGCGCGTCGTCAGCGACAGTAGTGCCGTCATCTATGACACGAATGGCTATTTCAATGCCACAGGCAGCCTGTCGTCCTACGCACCGAGATATTCCACGCCGATTTCGGCGCAATATATCACCGTGTGGGCGGATGCCGGGGTGGACTATAGCCTTGAGCCGTAGCCGGGTATACTCTGTGTATGCCAAAATTAGTGATCTTAGACGGCAACAGCCTTCTTTACCGGGGCTTTTTTGCCATGCGGGCCTTGTCCACGTCAGACAGGCTGCCAACCAATGCCGTGTATTCGTTTGTGCTGATGCTGCTCACCATCTTAGAGCGCGAAAAGCCCGACGCCATTTTTGCCGCGTTCGACCCGCCCGTCGCGACGTTCCGGCATCAAGAACTGGCGACCTACAAAGGGACGCGCTTGAAGATGCCCGACGACTTGAAGCCGCAGCGGGCGCTGGCGCGAGAAGCGGCGGCGGCATTCCGGGTTCCTAATGTCGAAGTGCCGGGCTACGAAGCCGACGATGTCTGCGGGACCCTGGCAGAAATCGGCAAGCTGAAAGGCTACGATGTGCTGATTGTCACTGGCGACGGCGACGCGCTTCAGCTTGTAGACGATGGCAGCCCCCTCGAAGGGCGCGGTTCGGTGAAGGCTATGATCACGGTCAAAGGTGTCACCGATACGGTCACCTATGATGAAGCTGCCGTCAAAGAACGCTACGGCCTGTCGCCGGCCCAAATCACCGACTTCAAGGGCATCAAAGGCGACGCTTCGGACAACCTGCCCGGCGTCCCCGGAATCGGCGAAAAAGGCGCGTCCAAGCTGCTCAAAGAGTACGGCACTCTCGAGAACCTGCTGTTCCATGTGGATGAGCTGCCCGAAAAGACTAAAAATCTACTCATCCAGCACACGG
>JAYVVR010000439.1:0-8136 GCA_043786835.1 Armatimonadota bacterium
GCGCTGCTGCCGCTGATTACCGACGGCCTGCTTCGCGCCGATGACCGCCGGGGGACCTTTGTCTCGGATGCCGACGACGCTCAGGCAAGCGCTATCCCCTGCGTTTTCGGCATTGTCGCCGCATTGCAGCCCGACGAAGTCACCCAGGACGCTCTGATTTTCAAGGCGATGGAGCAAACTCTCACTGAAGCCGGACACACCGCCGCCCTGTGCAACCGAACCGAAGGATACTCTCACGCCCTGCGCCCGCTGGCCGACTCGGTTCAAATGCTGCTGGCACAGGAAGTAGATGCGATTGCCGTGATCTGCCTCGACCTTGACCGGGTGCAGCTTGAAGAAAAGCTGAAACTGATTGACTTTCAGGGAACCCCGGCAGTTTTTATTCTCGCCGGCCAGCTGCACCTTCCCCTCCCCCACATCTTCTACGACAACCGGATTGCCGGCTATCAGGCCGCAAAGCACTTGCTGGATGCCGGATACCGCGAACTGACGGTTGTTGCCCCCTTTACCGCGTCCTGGGTCACCGAGCGGCTGCGCGGTATTGAAGATGCCTGCCTCCAAGCGAACCTGCCGCCGGATGCCCTGCGCGTGATTGCCGGCGACGCCCAGCCGTGGAGCTACCAAGGCGACCCGGTCGTCATCGGCCACGATGCCACCCACGCTGCACTTTTGGCCGGATGGAGGCCGCGCGGCGGGATCATCGGTATGAACGACCTGGTTGCGCTTGGCGTCATCTGGACCGCCGAAGATTTGGGCTGCGAGATGGGCCGCGACTATGCGGTGCTTGGGTTTGACGACCACCCCTCCGCCGAAGAGCATTCCCTCACTACCCTGCGCCCTCCGCTCGAAGCGATGGGCCGCGAGGCGGTCCGCCTGCTTGGCGAAGAGCTGGCAGGCGGCCATAACCACCAAGTCCGCCTCCGGGCTAACCTCATCAAGCGGGCCTCGACGGAAGGCCGTCCCAGAGAGTGATCTATCTTCTTGATTCAGAGACCTATCGCACTGCTTGACATTTGTTCTCAGTTGTGTTACAATTTCGCATTCAATAGATTTATTGCAATTCTGTAAAGGAAACCACCCAATGAGAACACTTGGAAAGAAGCCCTGTGCCGGCTTCACGCTGATTGAGCTGCTTGTTATTATCGCTATAATTGCCATCCTCGCTGCAATTTTGTTCCCTGTCTTTCCGAAAGTGCGCGAAAACGCCCGCCGTGCCGCCTGTACCAGTAACCTCAAACAAATTGGATTGGGTGAGCTGCAGTATGTCCAGGACTCTGATGAGACTTACAGCGGAGCATCGCGGTTCGGACCGAACTGGGGGGTTGGTAATAATTATCCCTACATTACTTGGGCGCAGATGATTTATCCCTTTACGAAAAGCATACAGATCTATCGTTGTCCGGATGGACAGGGTGGCAACGGTGTAGACCCTACTTACAATCCTGACGTCGCCCCGGTTAATGATGTGGGAGGCCCAGGTAAGGGCGGCCTAAACTATGCTTGGAACTCGACTTTTGGTTATGGGATAGCGGCTGTCAATGGTGGTAACCCTTTCAGCGTCGGTGTCAGTCCTTATAACAACAACGGCAATGAAGACGGCGGCTGGCCGTTATCACAGGTGCAGCAATCTTCAGACACGATCGAAATTGTGGATGCGCAAGATGGCACGAATTTCGCAATTCAAGACATCAAAAAGATTGACCTTGAGGGAGTCAAGGAATTCGGACAAACACCGGACGGTAGCTGTGCCCCAAACTCAAGCTGCTGGATCGCATCGCGTCACAACAATGGCTTTAGTGTCTTGTTCTACGATGGTCATGTCAAATACCATGCCTACACAAAGCCCCTTGAATGGTTCGTGAATAAAGACGATGCAAAAGCACTGAGGTTTAATCCCTAAACTGCCGTCCCAATCTTCTTCCCTTTCCTGGAGACTTTTCTTGAACACTCTGAAACACTCTGCCCTGTCCCTGCTCGCCGCCGCGCTCTGCCTGTCCGGTATAAGCTGCGCTCATGCCGAAAAACCCGTGCTGAACTTGCTTGTGCCGGGGAAGCCTGCTCAACCCGCCCCGGTTAAACCGGCGTACCCACACCCGTTTATTCAGTCGGCATACCTCTGGACGCAGGGGACGGATACCGATCTCTCCGGGGACGGCGACTGGGGCATGTACAAGAAGTGGCTTAATCTCCCCGCGCTTGGGGCCGAATCCGACCCCGGCGGCTGGGATAACTGGGGAAGTACGTGCGAGGGCTGGAACAACCAGCACTGGGGCGAGCAGCAGACACGCTACGGGATAAAAGTCCTGCCGGAAATCCTGCTCGGGATCGGCTCGATGCCTTATGACCCAACCCCCGGCCATTCGTGGGACCAAAAACTGGCATGGGCCGGGCAGCAGTGGCAGAAGGAGGCCGACAACGATCCGGAAACGATGCAGCACTTTGTCGCCCTCGGCACCCATATCGCCGAGTGGCACTATAAAAGTGTGATCATTCGTATGGACTACGAGTTCGACGGCGGCTGGGATCCCTACGGCAACCTGCATGGCATGCCGAATATGCCGGCCAATTTTATCAAAGCCTGGCAGAACGTGGTCACGACGGTCCGCAAGACAGTCCACGGCAAAGACCCAAGCATCTCAGTCAAATTTTTGTGGAACCCGACCGATGCCAATGTCCAAATTACGAGCGCCGATTACTACCCCGGCGATGACTTTGTAGACTATATTGGGTTCGACAACTACGACTTCGAATACAACGGCGACTATAAATCCGGGGTGCAGCCGGACGCGGCAACGTCGCAAAAAGCCTGGGACAGCGTCATCGGCAAGCGGGTGCAGTGGTTCGCTGATTTCGCGTCGGCGGCGAACTCAGCCAAGCGCCCTGGCGGCGTCGCCGGCCGCTCCGTTCCCCTAATTGTCGGCGAATGGGGCCTTTGGCAAGTCGAGCCGAACGGACGGCCCGCCGGGGGCGATGACCCGACGTATATCCAGAATATGTACGACTGGATGTGCAAGCACAACGTCTACATGGAATGCTACTTCGAGACGCCTTCCGATGGACGCTCGACACTCTGGCCCGGCGGCTACCCGGTCGGAACCGCCGCGAACCCATCGTGGGGCAAAGGCGGAACCCCGTACCCGAAGTCAGCCGCCCTTTACCGCACCCTGTTCGGCAACCCGATTCCGCCGGTCATGCCCTCTGTCCCTGCAGGCGTCACGGCTCTCCCCGGCTTCAAGTACACAAACCTCAACTGGTCACCAAGCGCCGGAGAGCCGGCCCCGACCTACACCGTCACCCGAGGCACGGCGCGTGACCGGCTGACAAGGCCGGTTGCGGAGGGCCTCATCGGAACCTCGTTCCATGATACCGGTCTCCTTAACGGCAGGACGTATTACTATGCAGTCCAGGCGAAAAGCAGCACGGGAGCCAGCGCCCCGTCGGCGGCGGTCAGCGTCATTCCGGCCATTCCCGCAAATTATGTCCAAAACGGCGGCTTTGAGTCCGGCAGTCTCGCCCCGTGGCAAACCGGCGGCGGCAGCACGTCCGGCGCAGCGTATCTTGAAAACGCCGACAACCGCATCCATGTCCATTCGGGCGGCCGCCAATACACGCACTGGGCGAACGCGCCCTATGAAACCGGCGTGTTTCAAGACATCGCTGTTACAAACGGCCCGCACACGGTCAGCGCATGGCTCAAATGCAGCGGTGGTCAGGCTGTCTGTCAAATGAGCGTGAAAGGCTACCACGGCGCAGATCAAGCCGTCGTGCCAATCCCGGCAGCGCCCGCCTGGACCCAGTTTTCAGCGACGGTAAACGTGACCACGGGAACACTGACCGTCGGCTTCCACTCCAAAGCCGCTGCCAACCAGTGGATCAACATTGACGATGTCGTCGTGAAATAACTGTCTGCGTAGTTTTGCCATGACCTCACTCCAAACACTTTCCACGTTTCAGATCGCCGACTTTACTCTCCGCTACCGCCGGGACGAATGCACTCACCGAATAGGAGTAGACTTGTTTCCGACAGCGATGGAAGGGGCCCTCGCCGTGCGTCTTCCAAACACCGGGAAAGAAGGTGCCCCACTTTTCCACGTTGACCCGCTGGTGCATCTGAAACTGATGGGAGACGCGTATACGGCATCTTTCGGGCAGGGCCGGACCATGCGGATTGCGCCAACGATAGACCGCTTCTTGTTTCAGGGGCAGACAACGCATAAAAACGGCACGGAAACAGTCATCAAGACGACGCTTGCAAGCGCTGACGGCTGCCGGATCGAGCATGGGGTTTCCTGGCACGACGGCGACCGGGCCATCAAAATCAAAACCGCGTTTGTCAATGCATCACAAGAGCCACAAACGCTGGAAATGCTGTCGTCGTTCTCGCTCGGCGGTATCAGTCCTTTCGACGGCGGGGACGCAGTGGGCCGGCTGAAAGTTCACCGGTTCCGCACGGTCTGGTGCGCTGAAGGGCGTCTGGAAACCCAAAGCGCCGAACTCCTTCATTTGGAGCGGTCGGCGACCGGCCACGGCGCATATTCCGAGCGCTTCGGGCAAATCGGCTCGATGCCGGCACGTGGCTGGTTCCCGTTTGCCGCGATTGAAGACACGGTCGCCGGGGTAGTTTGGGGCGCACAGCTTGCCTGGGGCGGGTCCTGGCAGCTGGAGCTGTTCCGCAAAGACGATCAGCTTTGCCTCTCGGGCGGCCTCGCCGACCGGGAATTCGGGCACTGGACTAAAACACTCGCGCCCGGCGAGACACTGGAAACGCCAACGGCAGCAGTAAGCTGCGTTCACGGCGATCTAGACGATTTGTGCGACCGCCTGACGGACACGCAGCAGCGGGCCGCCGATACCCACCCGGAAGTTGAACACGACCTGCCGATCATCTTCAATGAATGGTGTACGACCTGGGGCCGTCCGACGCATGAGCGGCTTCAAGCGATTGCCGGCAGGTTAGCAGGCACGGAAACCAAGTATCTGGTGATTGATGCCGGATGGTACGACAGCCATGGGGACTGGCTGCCGCGCAAAGACGCGTTCCCGGACGGCCTCAAAGCCGCAGCGGACACGATTCGAAAGCGGGGCCTTATTCCGGGCCTCTGGTTCGAGGCGGAGACCTGCGGCGACGGCTCGTTGGCGTTTTCGCTGACCGATTATCTGCTGAAGCGCGACGGCTTCCCAATCACGGTTGGTGAGCGCCGGTTCTGGGATTTAGCTGACCCGTTTGCTATCGCGCATTTGGAAGAGCGTATGACAAGGCTGCTTGAAGAGTGCGGCATCGGGTATGTGAAGATTGATTACAACGAGACCATCGGCTTCGGCTGCGACGGCGCGGAGTCGCCGGGCGAGGGCCTGCGGCGACAGACACTCGGTACTTATGCCCTGTTCGAGCGCCTGCGAAAACGCCTGCCGGAACTTGTGATTGAAAACTGCGCGTCCGGCGGCCATCGCTTGGAGCCGTCGCTGCTCGGGCGAACAGCGATGTCCTCGTTTTCGGATGCCCACGAGCTTTCTGAAATCCCGATCATCGCCGCCAATCTGCATCGGCTGCTGCTGCCCCGGCAGTCACAGGTCTGGGCCGTCCTGCGAAAGTCCGACACCCCGAAGCGTCTGGTTTACAGCCTCGCGGCGACATTCTTAGGCCGCATGTGTCTGTCCGGGGACATTGATCTTTTGGGCGCAGCGCAGTGGGAAATCGTGCAAGATGCCCAGCGGCTGTACCGGCAGGCCGCGCCGACAATCAAGCACGGACGAAGCCGGCGCACGGGAACGGTTGACGAAAGCTGGCGGCACCCGACCGGCTGGCAGGCCGTGACCCGGCTGTCCGATGATGGCGGCGCGGCATTGGTTGTCGCCCATGCGTTTGCGGGCGCTCCAAACCGCTTCGAGGTCCCGCTGCCGCCGGGCAACGGCTGGGCCATCGCCGGCCGGCTCGGGGGCGGAGCGTTTCCCACCGTCAGCAATTCCTGCCGGACACTCACGTCAGCGTTCGACGGCGACTTTAGCGGCCAGGTGATTATTCTAAGGCGCACCGACTAGCCTTCTCTCGGAAGTCGCCTCTATCGCGTCCGCCAGCACCCAAAGCGAGCTGCCGAGATCAAGCATGACGTAATCGTTCGGATATGTGTCCATCCAAGCGTTGTGCATTCGGCAGGCGTTGACTCGAATGTGATCAGCGGCTCCGCGCCGAGAGCGCCGGCGGCGGCATCGAACTAGGCGGCGGCATTGGAGTTTGTCAGAATACTCCCAGGCTGCGCCCCGAGATCGGCCCCGGAGTAGGGTATCACCTGTGCCTGGGCGGTTTGAGCAGCGAAAAAGCCGGCTGCCAGAGCAGCGGCGAGGGTCAGGGCGGCTTTGCGCGTGTGTTGCATGTCGTAAAATCCTCTCTTGAAACAGCAGGAACGGAGAAAAGCACGATTGCATAAACCGTGCCAAGTCGTCATTTGAGCGCAAAAACCCACACATCTTTTCGGAAAAGTGGTAGAGTCTTGCAGGAAATCAGAAACGAGAGAAACTTATGGTCCTGCAAGAATATCTAAGAGGCGGCGGCACATTGGAAGCACTGGCCGAAACATACGCCGTCAAAGCCATGCGGCACAAGACCTACCCGAACTTGATTCTGTTCAAATATAATCAGATCGCGTCCGACATGAGCCTGCCGATTGTCCAGGAGTGCCGAGGCGTTATCTTAGATGAAGCCGACGATTGGCGCGTTGTTGGCCGGGCTTACAGTAAATTCTTTAATTACGGCGAGCCGAACGCGGCGGAGATTGATTGGGCGACAGCACGGGTGCAGGAGAAGGTAGACGGAAGCTTGTGTATGGCCTTTGAGTGCGATGGGAGCTGGCACGTCGCGACGACCGGCAGCCCGGACGCGAGCGGGCCGGTTGGCGACAACAGCGAGATGACGTTCGCCGCGCTGTTTTGGCAGACGCTGGGGCTATATCTTGGCGAGGATTGGGACCTGCCGCCCTGGGAGTCCACAGACTGGTGCTATTTGTTTGAGCTGACGACGCCTCAGAACCGCGTGGTCGTCAACCACCTTACTGCCGGGCTGACCCTGCTCGGTGTCCGATCCCGAACAAACGGGGCGTGGATCAGGACTTCGGACACCGTCATGGCGCAGGTTGTCCCAGTCGTGCGCGAGTATCCCCTGCAATCGTTCGCCGACATCCAGGCGACGTTTGCGAGCATGGACCCGCTCCAGCAGGAAGGCTATGTTGTCGTAGATGCACAGGGAAATCGGGTCAAAGTCAAGCATCCTGGCTACGTCGCCATTCACCATATGAAGGACGGCATGACGCCGAAATCCATGCTGGAAGTCATTCAGCGCAACGAAGTCCCGGAAGTGACCGTCCACTTCCCGAAGCTCGCCGACGCGTTCAGCGCCGTTAAAGCGGATTACGACGCGCTGGCCGAGGTAATTGACACGGCGTATGCGCCCCTCAAAGACATCGAAACCCAGAAAGACTTCGCCGCTCAGGCGCTGGCGTATCCCTACTCTGCCGCCTTATTTGATCTCCGCAAGAACAAAGCCGAGAATGGCCGCGACTTCCTCGCCAAAGCCATGCTGCCGAGTTTGATGCGCTTGATGAACTTAAAAGAAGACAGCGAAGTGAAAGAAAACGCATAAAAATATCCTGGTCTCTCTTCAGAAACCGGGGCACTGCGCGGGCCGAAAGATGTAAGCCGAAAGATGTAAGCCGAAAGATGTAAGCTGAAAGATCTAAGCAGCTTGGCGTTTTTTGCGAGCCAGCACGACACTGCCCAAGCCGAGAGCGAGCAGCAGGTCGAAGCTCATGGTTGTTGAGGCTTCAGGAACTGCCGAGAGGAGAATGGCTAGTAGTCCGTTAAAAAGCAAAGTCCCATTGTTGCTGGCGTACAATACATTCAGCGGGGTTCCATCCTGCAAGGTTCCGGTGACGGAATAATCCAGAAAAGGACTACTACTTTCAAGGAAAGTCTCAGTCAAGCCCGTTCCAAAAACGTCCATGATCCCGGTATCCTGAGCTGCAAGGTACATGATATTGCCACCGTAGATATTTGCCACACTCGCATTTTGGTTGAACAAGATGGTGTTGATCGTCCCGCCGTCTTGAAACGCAGAGAACGCATATTGTTGACCTTTACCCCCTT
>JAYVVR010000440.1:0-2871 GCA_043786835.1 Armatimonadota bacterium
CGGAACTGCCAGACCTGCCACCGGACCGGGCAGATTGGTCCGATGCCGCTGACGAGTTACACCCAAGCTGCGGCGTGGCGCGGGGATATTAAGACATGGACCTCCGATGGCCAGATGCCGCCGTGGAAAGCCGACCCGAACTGCGGCGATTTTCAAGACTCACGGCGTCTGTCCAAGCATGACATTCTGACGCTTGCGAAATGGGCTGATGCCGGTGCGCCCGAAGGCAATCCTGCCGACCTGCCTCCGCCGCCGCATTTTCGTGACGGCTGGCCGCTGGGTCAGCCCGACATGGTGCTTCAGCCAAGCCGCCCCTACCATCTGGAAGCCGACGGCTCTGATGTCTACCGCTGCTATGTTATCCCCACCGACTTTGCCCATGACCGCTATGTATCCGCTGTGGACGTTCAGCCCGGCAACCGCGCTGTCGTCCACCACGTCATCGCGTTCATCGACGGTTCGGGCGCGTCTGCGAAGCTCGATGGTCACGAAAAAGAACCCGGCTACACGTCGTTCGGCGGCGTCGGCTTTACCCCGACAGGCTCTCTAGGAGGCTGGGCGCCCGGCATGACCGCCCATGCCCTGCCGGACGGGGTCGCCACCGCTGTTCCTGCCGGGGCACGAATTGTGCTGCAAGTCCACTATCACAAGGACGGCAAGCCGGAGACAGACTTCTCGCGCATTGGCCTGTATTTCGCGAAAACGCAGGTCCAAAAGACTCTGCACATCATCCCAATTATCCACGGCCTGAACATCCCGGCAGGCGACAGCCACTACACAGTCACGACTCTCGGCGTCCCGTCACCGGTAGACTTTCACCTGCTGGCCGTGACGCCGCATATGCACCTGTTAGGCCGCAAAATGGCGCTCACGGCCCTCATGCCGAACGGCACAAAAGTCCCGCTGATTTCTGTTTCCGACTGGGACTTCAACTGGCAGGCGACCTACTTTTACAAGAAGCCCATTGCCTTTCCGAAAGGCACTCGTGTCCAGATGACCGCGACCTATGACAACTCGGTACATAACCGCCGCAACCCGAACTCGCCGCCGAAGACCACGACATGGGGCGAGCAGACCACCGACGAAATGTGCATCGCGTTCCTGCACTACACGCTTGACCGCGAACATTTAGCCGTCCACGACCAGCCGCCGTCGCCATCGAAGGTCGCCAACAGATAATTTTGGTGACTTGTAGGGGCGCTGCTTGCTGCGCCCCTCTTTTTTTGCAAGATCGGAAAATAACCTATGGGCGTTGATATGGGCGGCTGGATCGAATACAAAGACTCCAATAGAAATCGGTATACCTCGCTGCCTCCTGCCGCGCTCTTTTGGCACGGCATCATTAAAACAAACTCCCTCGTCGGTAGAGATTTGGATATGTTCGGAATGCTATTCGGCATCTCGAACTACACCAATCTGGCCCCGGTCGTCGGCGTTCGCGGCCTGCCGCCGGACATTTCCCGCGAGGCAAAAGAAAGCAGCAAGGACTGGGCGACGTTTGCACAAACCTGGATCACATGGGAAGAGGTTGAAGCAATCTCGTGGGATGACGAGGCAGTGGATGGCAGACCGCATTGCTACCTCAAAGAGGAGGATGGAACGCTAAGGCACCTGAGCAAAGCCGCTCCACATGAAGGTGACGTCATCGAAGAAGGCCGTACCTGGGAAGATGACAAGGGGATCACCTGGAAAGTCGAGCGTATCTCCCGACGCGAAGTGTTCCGCACGGACCGGGAATGGCATCTTGTCTTTGATTTGATGGAACGCCTGGCAAAAGACTACGGCGACGAAAATGTCCGCCTCGTCGCCTGGTTTGACCGGTAGGAACGGAGAATAGGAAGCGGCGGGAGTGAACTCCTGCGCTGTGGGGCGAAGCGCCCAGTAGCCGCCTTTTACTCCGCTACCGAACGAAGTGAGTAGGAGGCGCGGGTACAAGAAAAGATTGTAGTTATCGTCCTGATCTTTGTCCACGAAGGTGGACAGTAGGCGTCTGCGCCCCATAGCGTCGCAATTTATTGCCGCGGTCTTTATTCCCACGCCTCCTCTCTGCGCTCCCTTACTTTCCTGTCAGCCGCCAGACCGGACCGCGCGGACTGTTCCAGGCAAGCGTCCGCAGGTACGGCGACAGCAGCGTCTTTAAGTCGTCGTCGGTCAGATGGTGCTTTGCCGATAGCGCTGCCAAAGTCTTTGGACTATGGCTTGGGACTACTTCGTCGAGCGCATAGACGTTATGGCCTGATGCCAGCGCTGCTGTAATCTCTGACTGAGCCTGCAAAAGTGCGGCGGCTTTATCATCGCGTTTCTTTGTCAATAATCCGTGCAGTGAAATCACGTCCCGGTCAGCAAAGTAGGGCAGGGCGACTTCGCACGGCCCACCGTCCCCCGCGCCTGCGACTAATACCATATCCCCAAAGCGCGTATGCGCCCGGACATCGGCGGCAATGCGCCGGAAGGGGTCGGATTGGGGCGATAAGTGAGGGAGAATGCTGATTTGTAAGTTCAGCAGGGCATAGGCCGTTATCCAAATGCCGAGCAGCCAGTTCACGGCCACGCCCCCGCGTCGCGCCCGGTAATGTGCCAGCGTCAGCGCAAGAAGCGTACTCGCCGGAACCAGCACCGGAACCCAGAACACAAAGTAGCCCGGCGACCAGACCGTAAAGAATGCTGCGTAAACAAAAACCCAGAGCGCCAGTGTCAGCGCGAGATTGCGGCTCGGCGACCGCCATAACTGCGGCAGCGATATTAAGATCACCGAGGCTGCCGCAAGCCAGCCAAGCACGGAAACGATGTATAAACCCAGTGATAAGGCAGGGAGGCGACCGCCCAGCGTAAACGTACTCGCCCGGCTCCCCGGCTCGACAAAACCGGCGT